>CAIRDJ010000299.1 GCA_903877335.1 uncultured Chloroflexota bacterium
GTGGCGGTGAATACCAAAGAAGATCCACACCATGAGGGGGATCAACAAGACGATGAACCATGCCCCGCTTGTGAACTTGGTGATGATGAAGACCACCATAACGATGAATGTCACCAATGAACCCACTGCTGAGATTATAAACTTGATAATCCAGTTGGGGTCTGGTTCGATTTTTGTCTCCAAACCATAAGCAACTTCACCCGGCTTGAGGTGTCCTGCTCGCCAGAAGCGACGCATCATACCAGCTTGGCTGATGGTGAAGGTTAAAAACACTCCAATGGCATATAATGGGATTAGATTTGTTACCACTGCACCAGTGAGTATCACCACAAAAATAGATGAAATAGCCAATGTGATAATCCCACGTGCATAAACTAAACGCCGACCTCTATAGGTAAGTTGGCGAGGTAGGAAACCATCGGTACTGCTCAATGCTGCTACTTGTGGAAAATCAGCGAACGGGGTGTTTGCTGCCATGAACAAAATGGCGAAAGCCCCAGCAATAGTCATCACATATCCCACGTAACCTAAACCTTCTTCACCGTAGATGGTACGTGCCAATTGGCTAATGATGGTCTCATGGTGAGAGGGGACAGCTTGGATGGCATTCGCTAAAACAGTAATGCTCAAGAACAAAGAGATCAACATGGCACTCATAATCGCAAGCGTTGTTGCCGCATTTTTCGCACGAGGTGCGCGGAAAATTTGCGTGCCATTGGAGATTGCTTCAATCCCCGTTAGGGCGGTACATCCTGATGAGAAAGCACGCAAAATTAATAGGATGCTTAGAGACTCTAAGTTGGTATGGTGGATAGGATCAACACCTGTTACTGTATTGAGCGTTCCAGTGAGCATCTTGAAGAATCCAACTATGAGCGTGACTGCCATCATGAATAAGAAGAAGTAAGTGGGCACCGCAAATAAACGGGCACTTTCCTTCAGTCCTCTCAAGTTCAATAAAGCAATTAAGGTGATGACTGCTATAGTGAGCTGAACACGATAGGGAACTAACTCTGGGAAAACACTAGCGACATTGGCAACACCCGCGCTAATGCTCACTGCAACGGTGAGGATGTAATCTGTCAAAATAGCGGCAGCTGTCACTTGTGCCAGTTCTTCACCTAGGTTTTCTTTCGCTACCCGATACCCTCCGCCCCCGGCGGGATTCGAGAAAATGGTTTGACGGTAGGAAATGGTGACGATGGTAATCAACAATGCAATGGAAATTGCAATGGGGATAGAAATGCCATTCCCTTGAAAACCTAAGAAGATGATACTGCCGATAGCGGCGGTGTTGAGGATAATCAAAATCTCTTCTGTGGCGTAGGCCACCGAAGAAAGCGCATCACTTGCTAATACGGCTAGGGCAATCGGGTTAGAGGCGGTTTGGTGGGTAACTTGCGAGGTCTCTAGCGGTTTACCGATGACGATATTAGCAATATTTTCCCTTACTCCACGAGCGTTCATGATATTCCTTATATCATTCTATATGGATTTGCGTGGCAAATTTACTCCTGGCATGTTGTTGAGCATGGAACAGGCTAAACTAGCCACTCATCTAGGAAACTAGACCACGAAATTGTAGCAGGTGGTGGTTAACTGTGTGTTAAAAGAAATCACCCAATTTTTGGGGGGTATTTTCTAAAATTAACCTATTGCATTTTTGGTGAATTGGGGAAGTCAACTCACCGATGGCTCATCACATCGTGGAGGTGTTTTTCATAGAGCGCGTGCGTGGGAACGGTGGCATGCTCGGCAGGATAGCCGACCACCAAGTTGATGAAGGCGCGTTCATTGGGGGGGCGGTTCAATATCTCTGACAGGAAATTCATCGGGCTAGGGGTGTGAGTGAGGCACGCCAACCCCGCATGATGCAAGGCGGCAATCAAAAAGCCGGTGGCAATCCCAACCGACTCTTGCGCGTAGTAATGCTTGATGCGCTCCCCATCTTCGCCCATGCCATAAGACTGGGCAAATATCACAATTAAACACGGGGCGCGGTCAATGAAAGATTTATCGGCATCTGTTCCCAAAGGGGCAAGCGCATCTAGCCACGCTTGCGAGGCACGCTCATTGTAGAAAGCGCGTTCTTCCGCTTCTGCTGCCAAGCGAATTTGATGCTTGACTGAGGCATCCGTCACGATCACAAAATGCCACGGTTGTTGGTTAGCTCCGCTGGGTGCGCTCACCGCTGTCTTCACGCAGGTCTCTAGCACGTCGAGGGGGACGGGACGGTCAGCAAAGTCGCGGATGCTGTGGCGCGTTTTGAGCATGGCATAGAAGGCTTGGGCGCGCGCCTGCATCTCTGCTTCGGGAAAGGCGACGAACTCATAGGGCACAGCATCGACAGGCTTCAACTTGATAACGTCCTAAGTGGGTAATGGCTACATGTTGCAGTATGGGGATGATACCATTTTTTGCTACAATATATCGAGTTTCTTTTCTGTATTTTCGGAGTGTGCTGACATGCCAGTTGAAATTGTTTCCCTTTCACAACTGGGGGATATGTTTCCCGTGGTGGATTTACAACGCAACTATTGGGGCGCGGACGCCGAAGCGGTTGTGCCGGCGCACATGCTTTTTTCAATTACGACCACAGGGGGACATGTCTTGGCGGCGCAAGAGAATGGTCAAAGCATTGGCGCGGTGATCGGGTTGGTGGGATATGCTGACGCTCCCGACGTTCATACCCAGTCACAGTTGTATATCTTCTCCAAGCGCATGGTGGTCTTGCCCAACTTTCGCGATGAGGGCTTGGGGTATCGGCTTAAGATGGCACAGCGGGAAGTCGCTTTGGCGCGCGGTATTCGCCAAGTGGTGTGGACGTTTGACCCGTTGCTTTCGCGCAATGCGTATCTCAATTTGCGCAAGTTGGGCGCACAAGCCAACCTCTTTAAGCAGGATGCCTATGGAGGATACACCAGCGGGGGCTTGAGCAGTTTTGGCATGTCCGATCGGCTTTACCTCAATTGGTACTTGGATGTGGACGAGGTTCAAGCACGCGCCAACCACACCTTCACCCCCATGACTTTGGGGAATTACCTAGAGCGTGGCTACCCCCTCCTCAACTTGTCCACCCTCAATGCTGACGGTTGGCTCGTTCCACCGGTCAACGTCCTGCCAGAGGTTGCGCCCATCTGCTTGTTTGAAATTCCTTCCAATTATCCCGAAATAGAAAAATCTGACTTGGGACTGGCGTATCAATGGCGGGTGCATGTTCGCCAACATCTACAACGCTTGATGTTGGCGGGCTATGTCGTGGTGGATTTTGTACGTGGCACGCTCAAAGATGTGACACGCTCGCTGTATGTCTTGGAGTCTCGCTAGCGAGTGGGGCACACTGCCCACCCTCATGGCAACCCTAGCCCTTCACATAGCTGATTTTGGTCGGTTGGATGGTGATAACCAATGTGTTGGGCATGGCATCTTTGACCAGCGCGTGAACTTCCTCCCCTTCGTTTCCGTAGTATTTCTTGCCCGTGTAGTGACGACTCACACGGTTGACGAAAGCCTCCTCACTTGCCAAGTCGTCTAACTCTGGCTCGATGGACTGCACAACACCGCGCACGACCACATAGTTATAAGGATCATGCGGCGCAAAAACCGTTATCGAAACGCGCGGGTCACGGCGTAAATTCTTCACCTTTTGGGTTGCCCCATAGCTTGAAATCAAAATATGGGGGTCTTCCCACAGATGCCAGACGATGCTCTGATGCGGGGTGCCGTCGGGCATGTTGGTGGCAATCACCACGCAATGGGGGGCGGTCAACAGGGGTAAAGCCAACTCTGGAATACGAAGTGACATCGCTATGCTCTCCAATTAAAACACTTTTTCTGCACGATAGTATAGCGTGGGGCGCAACCAAAGCGCACACGAATTGAGCGCACTCTTATGGGAACGCTCACCTTGACGCACCGGGCAAAGAAAGTCCCCCTTGCCAGCCTGTGGCACGCTTGGTATATTGATACTCAGTATCA
>CAIRDJ010000300.1 GCA_903877335.1 uncultured Chloroflexota bacterium
CCTCGCCTCCATTGAGCATATTGAGGAACAAACCATAGAACATATTGCCAGAGTTGCTGCGCACAGGATCAGTGGTAACGATGCGGAAACTTCCATTCAGGAAATCTGCGCCTAAATCCTTCCACTTTGCTGGCGGATCTACGATTAACCTCAAGATCGTAATCGTGTCGGTGACGTAGTTGCCAGCGGCATCTTGGGTGATGTAGTTCTGCGCGACGAGTTTATCCACAACAGGTGTCCAACTGTACAACACAATTGGGGTGTTGAAGATCACATCGTGTTTGGCAACACCCCGATCATACAGGCTCTGATTCTTCTCACGAAATATTTCTAACGCGGTGGTGTTGGAGGGCCACAAGCAATCCACATCTTGTAACTGTGTGCCTGTCAAGAAGGCTTGGTCAATACTTCCCATTTTGGTAAACTTGATATTTATCCCAAAGTCACGTGCCAAGATGTCTTTCACTATCGGATTAGAAAGGAATCCATCCTTTTCGCTTCCAATGTAACAAAAGACATCAACGGTTTGCACGGGTATTGCATTTTGTACCGTATTGAGCAGCGACAAGCCCAACACTCCCACCACCAATGCAACAAACGCGATCAACACGTAGTGCCGTGCGCGTAATCTTGCCAAAAACTGCATCATCTTTACTCCTTAATTGTAGCCACGCGCGTTGCGGAAAGCAGCGATCAAGTCCTTACGTCCGTCGAACACGCGCCCGTAGGTGAACTCCGCAATGGGCTTCACTTCATCGTCCATCGCGTCACCGAACGTGATGACGAAGATCGGAATGTCATTCTCGCTATCACTGAGATAATTCATCAATCCGTTGTAATCGCCGGCATTGTCGCGCCCGTCGGTCATCAAGATGACGGATGGTAAGCATTTGTCAGTTCGATTTTGGGTGAGGTAGCTGTGCGCCAATTTTGCCGTATCAAAGATGTTTGTACCCCCTCGTGAGGAAACTCGCTCCGCGCGGGTCAGCAACTGGCTCAGCGCACCCGAATCATTCCCTTCGACTGTCCAATCGCTCAAATCGTCGTTAAGTACCTCATCATTGAAGAACACCAATGTGGTGACATCATCCTCATGCGCTTGAATCAAGTATTGCTCGGCAATAGACTGATTTAGTACGGTGCGCAACCCAGCATTTGCAGCTTGTTCGCCCCCGCCCTGCATGCTTCCGCTACGATCAACCGCCAACACAGTGCAAGAGGGACGACGGAACGTCGTTTGATAGAGGCGCAATGCATCATCTATTACACCCGCGTTGGGAAAGCGAATCGGTTGGATCACACGGTTGAGGTCAATGCCCCATTCTGGGCGAAAAACAGAGAGGTTAGCATTGTCAACTTGCAAACCAACTACGCCTGTTCGCCGTCCCGAAGCGAGTAAGCTAGCCTGTGCTTCTGTGCCTAACAGATACTGTTGTAATTCCAGGAAGGTTGCTTCTTTTTCGTCGTTGCCATGGCGGACGAAGCCCAACGGAGAATCGGCAATTGCCAAACCATCGGTTGGATAAATCGCATATAAGGCTTCGCGCCCTTGTTGTTCTAGGGCAAGATTTGTTTCAATGATGACCGATTCATAATTAACCATCCCATCGTACAGATCATAGGTGCGCAGGAACAAATCCTTCAACCACCCGCTAGAGCCACTAGAGCGGTCAACCGTTCCCAGAAAATTAGAAATGAGCGTTTGAACTTGGGGATCTGCAAGGCTTTCAGCAGTGATCACATCTCCTTGCGCAGCAAAGGCGGTTAAGGCGGCAAAGTAGAATGAGGAACCAGAGTTACTTTGGGTGGCAGAGGTCATCATGAAGCGCACATCCCCGCTTTGCGCAGCGACTAAAATGTCCTGCATCGTGACCTCTGCATTTATCCAACCTAACCTGTTCGCAGTGGAACGCTTGACTGCAAAAACCACCGGGGAGCGCATGATGGATTGTTCATGCTGTACGATGTTTTGTTCATCCCCAAACGCCAACCACAACGCATTAGCGGGCCAGACGGCATCATAGGCGATCGCGCCTGTTTGAAGCATGCGCGAAATATCAACCGAACCCAAGAAGGTCATTTCTATTTGCGCGTTATTCTTCTTCGCCCATTCTTGGATCAATGGTTCAAGCGTCTCATTTTCTGAACCAGAAATAATCGTGAGCGTGCGCCCTTCAGAGACAGGTGCAATTCCTGCCCCACATCCTCCCATCGCCACGCTCAACAAACTTAACACAACCACTAAAAGCCATTTACGCATGTCATGTGTCCTCTGTTTTGGTTTCAACCCTTAACAACTTTATTATACGACACTTACGCTTTTTTGTGTACTAAGTATCGACCACGACTCACCTTATGTTTACGTGGGAGCGTCAATAAAGTTACAGACACACCACCCCTCTGTGCGTAATGACATGGATGCTATGCTGATTCGATGGGTGCATCTAGGACGCTGGATTGATCTGTTGCCCCGCTCACGCTGCTGTCACGCTTGCCTTGTCGTTGTAACTGGGTGTAGGTGAGGTCTGCCTTCGCAATGGCATGGCTACCAACTGGGGCGGAAATGGAGATGAATAACCCCAACACCAAGAGCTTGGGTAACGCGCTAGGGACAATCACCCCAACCCCCATCAGGATTCCCAACAGCCCCATCGTTGCCACTTTCCCAGAAGCATGCAGTCGGCTATAGGCATCCGGCAGGCGAATGACCCCCACCACGCCCCCCATAAAGAAGAACAAGCCGAACGCCAACAACACCCATACCAAAATAATCCGCAAAATTTCCATCAGAACACCCGCCCTTCAGAGACATAACGCCCCACGCCCAGCGTCGCAATGAACGATAGCGCGGACAGTGCCAGCGCAATATCAACCAATAAGTGTTGATTTTCTAAGATGGCATACACCACCATGATGCTTGCCAGTAGGGTGGTTATCAAGTCCATCGCCAACATGCGGTCAGCAATGCGTGGACCACGGTAGAGGCGATAAGCAGTGGGGAATAACAAAACGGTCAAGACCGCCAACGTAATCTGTAAAGCAACTTGGATGAATGGGGAATCAGTCATAGCCTAGTACCTTTCGGATGAGTTTGAGGCGACGGGTTTGTTCATCATGGATGGTGGGCAGTTGTGAATCCAGATGTAAATTATGAACATACAAGAATGTTTCTTGGTCGTTCTTTTCGATGTCGATCACGAATTGACCCGGCGTGATGGTGATCCAGTGGGCACTGAGTGCTGTCACCAAGTCGGTATCGTGTGAGTCGCTGGGAATATCCTGCGTGGAGATTTTCACAATGCCCGGTTGAATGGGCATGTGAGGGTTCAAGACCAACCGCGCCACCTTTACCGATGACCAGAAAATATCTAATGCCAAGATGGACACATATTGCAACAAAGCAATCAGTTGAGAGAACCCGCGCGTGACGCGCAAGTAATATTGTTGCGCGTGCCCCAGACGCAATGCCAACAGGCTCAATAGCCAACCGATCACCGCCGTCTCCCAGGTGTAATGCCCGCTTAACACCACGAAGATGGGGGCAAGAATGAGCGATAAAATCAGGATGAGTGGGTTCATGATTCAGGCGCGTACCTTTCCAACATTAAGAGACGTTCTTGTGCCAACGGAACAGCTTGGATGTAGTGGTTGGGTTCAGAGATTTGTTCCACCACGCGCATTGACCAGTCGATGATCGGACTGGCGAAGATGCCCATCATCAACGCCACCGCAATGAGCAAGGTGGGGGCAAGGGGGGAATCAAACTGGGCAGGGTCTTTTAGCGGGGCGGTGTGGTCGTTCGGCTCTTGTAAGAAGACCAACTGCCACGAATTGAACACATATAAACTGGTGAGCAAACTTGCGCCGATCATCAAGCCCACCATCCACCACGTGCCAACTTCTAGCCCACTTTGTGCCAAGAATACTTTGGCAATGAACCCGTTCATGGGGGGCAAGCCTGCCAACGCCATCCCTCCCAGCAAATATACCCAGCGCACATAGGGGGGGAGCGCATGCCCCATCCCCACAATGTATTCAAAATCCACTGTCTTTGCTTGGTTACGACTTGCCACCACGCCATACAGCATCAGCATGGCGGATTTAACGAAGGCGTGATTAAACGCAAACAAGATGGCGGCGGCTAACGCGGTGGGGGTGTTCCAGCCAATCCCGAGCAAGACATAGCCAATCTGTGCTGAAGTGGAGAACGCCAAGAGACGCTTGCCGTTGTACGTCCGTAACGCGCTTAGGCTCCCCAAGAAGATACTAATCACCCCTAGCCAACCCAACGCCATGCGAATGAGCGTGCCCTCTTCGATGAACAGCAGTGTCACCAAACGGATTAACCCGTAGATGCCGATCTTCACAATCACAGAAGAGAGCATCGCGCTAACGGGAGTGGGGGCGGTGGTGTGGAAATCCGGTTGCCAAAAATGGAAGGGGAAGATCGCGCTCTTGAGCATGAACGAGCAGGTCAAGGCAACCATCGCCAGCGTCGCCATTAAAACGCGCCCCCCAAGCTGGATGCTCACGGCGATATCCGCCATGTTGAGCGTGCCGTAGCTGGTGTATAACGCGCCAATCCCCATCAGCAAGAACATCGACCCCATCCCATTGATGAAGAGGTATTTCATGGCGGCTTCCACCCCCAAGCGGTTATCCGACATGGCGGTTAGCCCCACCGAGCTGAGTACCAAAAGTTCAATGAACACAAAGAAAGTGAAAATGTCCCCTGTGTAAAACGCCCCAAGTAAGCCCGTTTCCATCGTGAGGAACAAGGGGAAGAAGGCTTTGCTCTTCACGGCGTAATCATGACTGGAAAAGGCGTACAAGAACCCCGCCACCATCACGCTTGCTGCCATGAACCCGAACATGCTGGAGAGCATGTCCGCCACCAAGACGATCCCATACGGGGGCGACCATCCGCCCATGCGGTAAACTTGGATGCCTTCTACCCAGTTGGCACGCAAAACCAACGTGGCAAACATCAGGGCAACCACGCTAGAGAGGAGACCGATCCAACGCTGTAATACATTCGAGCGCGAGGCGATCAATGCCACAATCGCCCCGATGATGGGGCTAAAGACCGTAAACAGCAGGAAAATTTGATCCATGCTTTACCCCTTTAGGTGATCAATCTTGTCAGAATCGAGGGTTTGATAGCGGCGGGCAATCACATTAATCATGCTCAACAGCATGGAGAAACTGCCAAAGCCGATCACCACCGCTGTTAAAATGAGCGATTGTACCAGCGGGTCGCTGGGTTGAGAGACTTGCGCCAGTTCCGTATAGGCAGCAGTTTTGCCATCATACGCCCCCACCGCCAACAACAACAGGTTGATGCCAGTTGAAATGATTCCAAAACCCATAGCGGCTTTGATGAGATCGCGGCGCAACAATTGGAACACTCCCAACCCAAAGAACAGCCCCACCGCCAGCGCGTAAATGAGATCCATAACCCCTCCTAAAACGTATCTTCAAATGGATGAATGAGTTTGTTCGGCAAGTCCACCTCATGATCTTGTGAGCGATCCTCACCCAATGCGTGTACATCGGCAGGATGGGCAATCGTATCCAAGATCAACCCCACCGACCCCACCACCGTGAGCGCGATGCTCGTCTCAAATAACAAGGTTGTGGCGGGGTGAATACCGGCAAAGTAAAACCCTTCGATTTCCATGAAAGCCATCCAGTTTTTACCGAACAGAAGCGGTAACGCGGCGTTGGTGAACGCGAGGCTTAACCCGGCAATTAGAAAGCGTATCGGGCGCAACCAGCTAAACTCGTTCTGCATCGCGTAATAGCCGTACACGATGTAACCCAGCGCAACGCTCAATCCTGCCACCACCCCCGCTGTGAACCCATCCCCCGTGATGCCCCCCCCATATAACAACTGAGAGCCAGCGATCAAAATGGTGAATGGGAAAATCAACGTGGCAACGACGCGCACAAACGGGGTGGTCAGCGGAATGGCACGCTGGGTTAATTCAACCGTCCCGTAGCCTTCTTGTTCACGGCTCAACGTCAACAGCGAGAGAATCCCCAAGCCTGCTACCGCAAACACGGTAATTTCAATCAGCGTATCCATCCCGCGATAATCTGTCACTACAGCAGCAACCACATCTTGGATGCCCAAGTCTTCTTGTGTGTGTTCAAAATACCAATTGGCGATGGTATCCCGTTCGCGGTTGGGGCGGTTGGAAATGGCAGCGAACGCAAACAAGAACACCATCACGCCAATCACGCTGGCAATCACCGCATCGCGTATGATGCCCCGTCGGCTAGTCTTCCACAAATTATCACCAATGTGCTTGCGCAGACTGTGGGGCAGGCGACTAATCATGATAATCAACAGGACGCTGGCAAGTGTTTCTACCAAGAATTGCACCAATGCTACATCGGGTGCCCCCTCTAAGATGAATACCCCACCGATGACATACCCAAATAAGCCGAGCGATAGGGCGGAGAGGATATGACGCTTGTTGATGATGGAAAACCACACTGATGCAACCCCAATCAACAAGAGCGCAAGGTTAATCCAACCCGCGAAATCAACTTGGAAATCAGCCTGCATCAAGGCTTGGGTGGAATATAGCGTGGTGGGAACGAAGTACGCTAACAACGCGCTATAGATGGCGAGGATCACCACCAAGTAATAGCGCACCTTTCCGCCTTGAATCCACAACGCGCCCTCACCGAGCCGACTGAGCAACGCGATGAATGCCTGATATAGCTGCGCCCCTGTGAACGGTAGCACGCTCCATTCCCACACCAACCACCGACGCACGGCAAACAAGATTGTTCCCAGCGCAATGATGGCAAGGCTCAGTTGAAATTCGGTGTTGGCAAAGCCACCTTTAGGGATCAGGTATAATGCGTTGGATTCCCCCGTGAGCAAGTTCACGAAGCGTTGGGTGACGGGGTTGAGGGTGGCTACCATGCCAACGCTCCCACCGATTGCCAAGAGAGACGGGGCAAACATCGTCCAGCGTGGCATGGCGTGATAGTGTATTTCAACATCCGACGGACGGAAGAATACTTCCCAGATCAACCGCCACGCCACCATCACCAACAATGCCGAGCCGACAAAGACCACCCCCAGTGCCCAAGTGTTCCAGTCGTGCGTCACCACGTGGAGCAGGTTCTCCTTGGCGACAAACCCATACAGCGGAGGGATGCCCGCCATAGACAATGCCGAGATGATCGCCAAGCTCCCTGTAACAGGCATGTGTCCCCAAAGCCCACCTAGTTCATCCACTTGGCGCGTTCCGCAAGAATGGTCTATCGTCCCCACACACAAAAACAGGATGCTCTTGTAGAAGGCGTGCGCCAGCGTGCCCATGACAAACGCGGTCATGCCAGCTTGATGAGGCACGGCAAGCAACGCCACCAACACGCCTAACCATGCGGTGGTGGAATATGCCAACAACCCTTTGAGGTCGCGCTGTTTGATCGCCAGCACCGCGCTGACCAAGAACGTAGTCAGCCCCACGACTTGCAAGCCCACTTCCCACAGGGGATGGTGGTGCAAAAGCGGATACAACCGCGCCAACAAATACACCCCAGCCTTAACCATCGTCGCAGAGTGGAGGAACGCACTGGCAGGGGCGGGGGCGGTCATGGCGTTGGGTAGCCAAAAGTGGAAGGGGAATTGCGCACTCTTGGTCATGGCACCCAAGCCGATCAACAGCAGGATCGCCCCATACAACGGGTGAGCGTCTAACTGGGACAGTTGTAAGAGGCTGGCATAGTCAAACGAGATCACACCATTCACCTGATGGTTCACGTAACCCAGCAACAAAATCCCTGCCAGCAACGCCAACCCACCGCCCCCCGTCACCACAAGCGCACGGGTTGCGCTGGCACGCGCGTTCGGGTCGGTCTTGCCATAGAAGCCAATCAGCATGAACGAGGTGATGCTGGTGAGTTCCCACATCACGAACATGAACAGCAAATTACCCGCCAAGACCAACCACAACATCGCCCCACTGAACGCGCTCAACCACACGCTGAAGCGCGTA
>CAIRDJ010000301.1 GCA_903877335.1 uncultured Chloroflexota bacterium
CACCACTGCTCTGGGGGAAGGCTACGCACAAACAACCTACCCCAATGCTGTTGATAGACAGGATCGCTATAGAGCCACCGCGCTAAGGTACGCATGAACCATGCCGAGCGACGGGCGTACAGTTCACGCTTGACCCGTGCCAACGTCGAGCGATACATGGGGGCGGTTTCCTCCCAGATGGCGCGTTGATACTGCTCAAGAGCCTCTTCCCAAGTGAGTTGGTGGGTGTGCCAAGCAATGATCGCGTGTGCCAGTGCCTTGCTGGTGAACAGCGCGTCGTAAATCCCCTGCCCATCCAGCGGATCTTTTTGGTGGACGGCATCCCCTGCCAACGCCCACACGTCCCCCCCTGCTTGACGGTAGAAATTACCGACGCGCTTCATGCCCTTCACGGGGGAGACGCACGTTGCTCCGCGTAAACGGTTGCTCACGCTGGAGCTACGCTGTAAAAAGTGGTGATAGAACGCTTCGACCGACTCCCTTTTTGCAGGGGTCAATAGATCGCTTCGCCCCTCAATCGTCACCATCGTGCGCCCCGCGCTGGATTCTGCCAGCAAGAAGCCAAAGTCACCCCCCTGACTCACCATGTGCGCAACCGCTTCGCCCGTGTCATACGCTTGAACACCCTCCCAATAGGCATAGTAAAGGTTGGTGGGTTCGCGTTCATCGTGATGATGGATGCCCGCCTCGAAGGCTTGTGCCACCCGACTGAACCGCCCATCACACCCCACTACACGCTTAGCGGTGTAGCGTCCGCCGTCGTGGGTTTGCACCGTCACCCCTCCCTCAATCGGGGCGATCTGGGTGACGCTTTTTTGCATGTTGACATGACAGCATGGCGTATTCGTTGCTGCTTGCCATAGGGCTTGGTCAAAGACTGCCCGATCAATGGCATACGAATAGTCGCGGTTGTGCGCGTGTGGCACAGCGAGTTGGACTTTCCAGTACGTTTCCGCTTCCATCACCCACGAGCGGATGGGTGGGGTGGAGGGGGCATACACGCTTTCAGGGATGCCGAGTTCATCCAACAACGCCATCGACGGGGAATAGATAATCGGCGAACTTGCCGAAGGGAGCGAAGGCATGCTGGCACGCTCAAGAAGCAAGGTGCGCACACCCGCCCGCCCCAACCTTATAGCAAGGCTTGCGCCTGCCACGCGCCCCCCCACAATGATTACATCGTAGTCGGTCATGGCATGGTCTCTAGCCATGATAATAAGGCACTTGACACTTGTTGTTGCTGTTCTTCGTGAGAAATCGTCGCAGGGTTGTCTCCGCTTTGTTCTCCATACCACCCAAACTGGGCATGATTGCCGCCCTCGATGGTCAAGAACTGAGCACCCGCGGGGAGATTCTCATCATGCGAGCGCACCTCTTCGGGCGGGATCAAGCCATCTTGCGTGCCCATCATCACCAGCACCTTGATATTAGACGCGCTTAAATCAGGCAAGCTATAAGACCCCTGCAAGAACAAGCCATTCACGGGGTGACTGCCTGCAAATTGACTGGCGACAATCCCCCCTAGCGAATGTCCCCCCACCACCCACTGCTCGATCTGTGGGTAGGCTTCTATGACGGGTTGGGCAACGTTGGGGGAAAATAAGGCTAGGTTGAGCGTGACGGGGACGATAAAAGCGGGATAGCCATTTTCTGCTAGGGAGCGCATCAAGGGCGCGTAAGCGCGAGCATCCACCCTGCCCCCTGGATAGAAGATCACCCCAGTGGTGCGGGTGGGAGTCGCAGGCTCAAAGGCGATCCAACGCCCTTGTGTCACCTGTACAGTCTCATCCCCCAGCAATGCCTGTGTCGCCTCCGGCATGATCGGCGGAACACTCAACGCCCACGCAACAAAGCCCCCCGTCGCCAAAGCCAACACCACAACCACTCCTACTAAAATGCGTACCCACACACGTTTCATGATTCAACACCTGTTCGATAATATGATTGAACTCTATCAAGCCTAGATGAGCAGGGAATGAAAGCGGATTCAACCCCACTAGAAAAACGAACTCACCATGCCCCAGCATAGCCCGCTAGGTAGGGTTGCATGCGCTCTTGGAGATGAGCGTAGTGGAGTTCATTCAGTTGGCGAATGTGCAAGAAGTCATGTGCCATCCACGCGGTCATCAAATCCCCTGCGCGGAGCGTCCCCCACGGGGCAACGAATGACGCATCCCAATTGGGCGCGTCAAGCTGTTGTAGCCATGCCAATGAGCGCTGACGTTCTTCTAAATAGTCTTCTATAACATTCTGTATATTCGCTTGATTGTACGCCCGTTCCAATACCCACTCGCTGGGGTCAATCTCCACTAAAGGGGCAGTGGAGTGATGAAGGGCGCG
>CAIRDJ010000302.1 GCA_903877335.1 uncultured Chloroflexota bacterium
CGGTTTGAGCATGTTGAGCCGTGGGCTAATCGGACCGTGGCAACTCGGTTAGCGTCTGACTTGCAATGTGGTTGGGTGTTGGGGTTAGGCGGACGCTTCCAACCTCCCTTTACCACCCCTGCCACTTGGTTATACTATTCGTGAGGATGCCCAAAACGCGCTTAAGTGCCGCGCCGAGGGTCTACCGTATTTCAAGGGGAGCGAATAGATGTATAACACCATCCCGATCCACGCAATCATGTCTTATGGCATCCGCACCGTGGAAGCAAGCCAAACCCTCGCAGAGGTTGGGCACGTCTTACAACGCATTGGGCATGAAGGCTATCCTGTTGTGCGCGAGGGCGTGCTAGTTGGCTTACTCACCAGTCGTGACCTTAACCGTGCCCTGGCGCATGAACAAAAACTTTTAACCGTTGGGGATATTGTCTTGGGAAACGTGGTCAGTCTTGCGCCCGATGATTCGCTGGAACGCGCCTTGCAGTTGATGCAGGAAAGTGGGTGGGGGCAAATTCCCGTTTTGGATGGTGACACACTGATCGGGCTAGTGACGCGCTCTGATGTGATTGCCGCGCTTGCACCACCCTCCCCCAGCGCCCTCCCCCATCTGTCCACCGATACCCTCGCCCAAGTGCTGGGAACAAGCGCGTTAACCTTGTTGAATGCCATTGGGGATTTAGCAACCACCCATCAGATGCCTGCGTTTGTGGTGGGTGGCGTGGTGCGTGATGTGCTTTTGAGCCGTCCTAATGATGATATTGATATTGTGCTGGAGGGCGATGCCACCCTGTTTGTACAGGAGTTGGTACGAAGCTACGGGGGAACATATGAGGTGCATCCGCGCTTTGGTACGGCGAAGTGGGATTTGGCAGGGTCACACTTTGGGGGGAAGGACGCGCTTCGTGAAGGGCTTCCGCATTTTGTGGATTTGGTGAGCGCACGCTATGAATACTATCCCCACTTGGGGGCGTTGCCAACCGTATACCGTGCAGGCATCCGCTTGGACTTGCGACGACGCGACTTCACGATCAACGCGCTTGCCTTTCACATTAGCCCACCAGAAAAGTTTGGGCAGGTGCTTGATCCATTTCATGGCTATGATGATTTACAACGGAAAATCATCCGTGAACTCCATCCGCTATCGTACCAAGAAGACCCCACCCGCATCTTTCGCGCGGTGCGTTATGCCACCCGTTACGGCTTTAGCCTCTCCCCCCACACCCAACACCTCATTCGCCTCACCCATGCTACGTTGCGACATGTCACCGGCGAGCGGTTGCGCAACGAATTAACGCTGATGTTCCTAGAACCTCACTTTGAACAATCCCTACACTTGTTAACCGAGTATGGGATTTTACAGGCGATTCACCCTGCGCTTCTACTAGAGGGGGACGTAGCACAGGCGTTGGCGTTGGCGTTGGCGGATGGGGTAGAGTCTAGCTTGCTGTGGGTGATCTTTTTTGCGCACCTTGAAAACGAGTTTGTTTCGGCAGTGGCGGAGCGGTTCTTGTTCAGTGGAAAGATCGTCAAAACGTTTGAGCAGGCAAGCATCTTGCGCCACAAACCGCATCGGGTTCGCTTTGGCAA
>CAIRDJ010000303.1 GCA_903877335.1 uncultured Chloroflexota bacterium
TAAGCTAACCACGCATTCGGCAAATGTGCGCCGATCTTTTGTGGTGTGTGCGCCATTCGGCTTTGGCGTAGCAAGATGTACTCGCTCCCCCACGTCCAGCGTGGATCTGACAAATCGGTGTATGACCATAAGGCGAGGGTGTGGGTGGGTAAAAGCACCTTGTCATGGGATTGATGCTTGGGCAGGGGCATAATTCCCACTCCCCCTTCTGCCATGACAGTGAGCGACCAGGGTGCTAGTTCAACCGCCCATAGGTTATGATTGGTGATGGTATGGATCACCTCGACTTGATTAGGCGCATCCGCTATGAATTTCACTGTGATTGCTTTTTGTAGGTGGGTGGTGGTTTCAATGGGAGAAAGAAAGGTGACGGCTTCACCCTCGACCTGTACCGACACAGAAGCGTTATCAGGGTAGTACGTGCGTGGCATGACTTCAGGTGCTGCCCAAAGGCGATGCCCCCCATAAATATTCCACTCTGCATCCCCCACGCGCCCCAGTTGATCCTCAAAAGTCTTGAATAGGTTCACACCGCCAACCGCCCCAAACGAGATGATCCGCGCCCCAACATCCCCTGTAACAATCAGCTCTAGGGTGCCGTTACTCAAGCGGTGGCAATTTTCCCACCCCCCCCAACTTATCTTGTTAAACTGCAACATTCTCTTTTATCCTTGTACAATATGCCTAGTATGACTATATCATGTTGTCAGCATGACTAGATAGCCATTGCCCTACTTACTAACTGAATAAGGATTCCTATTTCACAATGCCCACCTTTGATTTACTTTGTATGGGGCGATCTTCGATTGACCTGTACTCCAATGATGTTGGCGCACCGTTTGAGCAAATCAATAGCTTCGCCGCTTATGTGGGTGGCTCCCCCACCAACATCAGCGTTGGGGCGCGTCGGCTCAGTTTGAACGTCGCTTTGCTCACGGCAGTCGGTGCCGATCCCGTCGGGCAATTCATCCTCGCATTTTTGCAGAAGGAAGGAATTGCCACCCAATTCATCCCCGTAAAATCGCAACACCGCACCAGCGCGGTTGTATTGGGGATTGAACCTCCCAACAAATTCCCGTTGGTTTACTACCGTGACAATTGCGCAGACATCAATTTGACCATTGATGATGTGCTTGCCTCCCCCATCCAAGACTGCAAGGTGTTTGAATTTGCTGGCACCAACCTCTCCAAAGAACCCAGTCGTAGTGCGACACAATTTGCCATTGAACAGGCAAAACAAGCAGGGGCAAAGATCGTGCTAGATGTAGACTTCCGCCCCGACCAATGGCATGACGTGCGAGCCTTCGGCGTACAAATTCGCGCGGTGTTGCCGTTGGTAGATGTGGTGATTGGGACGGAGGATGAAATCAACGCGGCAATGTTGATGGATACCACCAAGATGAACCTCACCCATTCGCAAGTGTCTGATACCAAAGTAGATGGGGATAGTCGCTCCGCCATCATGCAGATGTTACGCCATCCACTCGAAGCGGTGATCGAAAAGATTGGCGCGGAAGGGGCAAAGATTCACTTGCCCAACGGGGAGATCATCCACGCGCCCGGCTTCCCGGTGGAGGTCTACAACATCTTAGGTGCGGGGGATGCCTTCGGCGGGGGTTTCTTATATGGCTACGTCAACGGCTGGGACTGGTATAAGTCGGCACGCTTGGGTAATGCGTGCGGTGCAATCGTCGTCACCCAGCACGGTTGTGCCAACTTCATGCCCACGATGGACGAAGTGCTGACATTCGTCGCCCCTTATGGTGGCTTAGTATAAGGCTGGATTGATTACTAAAGGATGCAATGTGATGCAATATACCTCTGAAACCATGTTGGTCAAATCGAAGGATCAAGGCGGAACGGGCATTTTTGCCGAAGTGTCTGCCCAACAAGCCGGCTGGGAATACCTGAATATGCGAGCAGTACGGCTCAATCGTGGAGAACAACACAGTGGCAATACCGCTGGCTATGAACAGGTGGCAGTGATCTTGGGCGGTCAGTGTGACATTCACACCAGTGAAGGCAACTTCCTCAAGGTGGGTCGTCGCCCGAATGTGTTCAGTGGCATGCCGTATGCGCTTTATCTCCCACCCCACACCGATTACCAACTCACGTCCTTAACCGACGGATTTGAGGTGGCGTTATGCTGGGTGCCCAGCGACCAACGCTACCCAGCCAAGTTGGTGACACCGCGCGATTGCAAAATCGAACTGCGTGGAGGGGGAAACGTCTCGCGCCAGATCAATAGCATCTTGCCCCCTGGCTTTCCTTGCCACCGCTTGGTGTGCGTGGAGGTTTATACCCCAAGCGGAAACTGGAGCAGTTACCCCCCCCACAAGCATGATGTGCATCGGGAGGATGAGAACGGCAAGATACTAGAGGCAGACCTAGAAGAAATCTACTTCTACAAAATTGATAAACCGCATGGCTACGCCTATCAACGGGTCTACACCGATGATCGGAGTATTGATGGGCTAATGATGGCGCAACAACATGATATGGTCTTGGTGCCAGAGGGCTATCATCCGGTGGTTTCTGCGCCCGGCTATCACACCTATTACCTCAACTTTTTAGCAGGGAGCGCACAATCCCTTGCCAATAGCGATGACCCTGCTTACAAGTGGGTACATAGCACCTTCACCAGTATGGATCCACGCTTGCCACTTGTAACGCATGGCATGGAGCCACTGGATTAAAACTAAATCTTTATCACGATGAATCTTTTTAGGAGAGACACACATGGCAACACAACGTTTAACAATGGCACAGGCACTCATCAAGTATCTTTCACAACAGTATGTCACCCGTGATGGCAACGAGAACCCGTTCTTTGCGGGGGTATGGGGCATCTTCGGTCATGGGAACGTAGCAGGGATTGGGCAGGCACTCCAACAATATCACCGCGAAATCCGTTACTACCAATCGCGCAATGAGCAAGCACAAGTCCATGCTTCGATCGCCTATGCCAAGATGAAAAACCGTCTACAAACCTTTGCTTGCACCACCTCCGTTGGACCGGGTGCCACCAACATGGTGACGGGCGCGGCAACCGCCACCATCAACCGCTTGCCGGTGTTGCTCTTGCCCGGCGACATCTTCGCCGAGCGGATTCAAAATCCGGTTTTGCAACA
>CAIRDJ010000304.1 GCA_903877335.1 uncultured Chloroflexota bacterium
ATTGGAGCTAACCTGAAATGGATGATCTTACTACACCAGAAAAGCGTGCAGTATCCGTTGAACAAGTTTTAGAGCAGCTTGTCAACGAGCATATCGAATTCAATACCACTTTAGTCTATGGACTTTCTGACTTGAGCCAAGACGCTATTCAGCGTATTCGCCCTGCATGGGTGCTATTAGATGGCGATACCAAACTCACTATCGTTCGTCACCTGATTGATGTGGCTGAAGCCAACATTGAATTGCATTATGACGCTTTTGGTTGGTTGGTGCTTGAGGAGCGTGAACCCGATATTATTGAGGCGGCGATTGATTTGCTTTGGGAAAATGAGAGTTTGGAATTGATGGATCGGTTAATTGACTTGACCAGCGAAACCAACATAGATCACCTACGTCTTTCCGCTATCCGCCATCTCGAACGATTCGTCGTGCTTGGAGAATATGGTGAAATCCACTCTGAGGCTTATGCCAAAGTTTTACAACGCCTACAATCTTTGTGGTACAGTGGCGATCAAGACGCGCGGATTAGGGGTGCTTGTATCGAATCTTTGGGTAATGCTAGTTTTGAAGCGTTACCCAAATTGATTGAAGAAGCCTACTCCAGCGATTCAGAGGAGCTGCGCCGTAGTGCTGTTTATGCCATGGGTAGAACATGTGATGACAGTTGGGAAGATTTACTCTTGGACGAATTGAGCAGCAGAGATGCCCAAATGCGTTATGAAGCTGCACGCGCTTGTGGACATATCGAATCTAAGGAGGCACTGTCGTTATTGTACCGGATGGTGATCGATGACGAGCGGGAAATACAGGAGATTGCAATTTGGTCAATGGGCGAGATTGGTGGGCGCTATGCTCAAAATCATCTGGAAGAGCTAGCGGAAAGATTTGAAGATGATGAAGAATTAAGCCTGCTCATTGAAGATGCGATCGGCATGGCATCTATCTTTGACGATGACTTCGATTACTAATGTTTATCATCACCGTTCTTCAAATTTTTACGACCAACATCGTACCCATCCTTTTGATTATGTTAGCAGGGTGGGCACTAGCTCGTCACTTTGATGTAGATGTTCAGAGTATAGGTAAAGCGTCTTTTTATATCTTCTCGCCGGCTTTGACATTTCGCCTGATATACAACAGTGATATTTCTGCATCAGACAGCTTGGCGGTTCTTTTGGCAATTCTCGCTGTGTTCACAGGAGTTGCTTTGTCAACCTGGTTGATCGCGAAGCTACTTAGGATAGGACGCTTAGAAACAAAATCACTAATCGTGAGTTCAAGCGGACCGAACATGGGGAATTACGGATTATCGGTTGCTGCTTTTGCTTTTGGTGATGTCGTGCTGGAGTATGCCGCCATCATCATGGTTGCCGGCACGATCATCTATAACCTTATTGCGGCGTTGTTGTCTGAACGACAGACGAACTTCAGGCAGACCGCGACAGGGTTGCTGATGATTCCGCTGTTACAAACTTCATTGCTGGCTCTGGTGGTTCGTCTCTTACAAGTGCAAATTCCGCTTGCTGTATACCGCCCAATTGAGATGTTGAGCAATGCTGCCATTCCAACTTTGCTGATTATCTTAGGCATTCATCTTCAGTCATTGAAGCTCAGGAACATCAATTTATCGCTGATAGTGGGTATGGGAATGCGCTTGATCTTTTCCCCTGTGCTTGCCATTCTGATTGCGTTGTGGTTTCCGCTCTCTCACTTTGCCAGGGTGGCTCTTGCCTTACAGCTTGCTATGCCCAGCGCAGTGATGACAACCATCTTGGCATCTGAATATGAACTGGATACCAATTTGGTGTCATCAATGGTTGTGGCGACTACGTTAATTAGTCCGATAACTGTAAGTATGGTGATTTGGTTTTTACAACACGGTGGACTTTAAACTAGAATCCAAAAATCTGTTGCATCTTCAAAGCAATGGATGGATTGCCTTCTACCCGTAGTTTATTGCTCATGAATGCCATGATGGGGTTGAGATCACCATTTATCATATCAATGTAATCTTGCATGTCGGCGCTTAAGGTGACATCGGGGTTCTCAATTGCACCTTCACCGATGTTCACTTGCTGGTTTTCAATGGATACCCAGTATTTTCCGTCGGTGAAGTTAAGTTGGATTCTGGTAACGATACCCAACGCCTTTTCTGCGTTGAAGTTATTGAGCATTTTTTGAATGACTTCACGCATTCTTTCATCAGAAACAGACGACATTTGATTCTCCTTAGTCGTTCAGAGTAAATAGCCTTTCGCATTGCAAGTATAATCTAAAAAATGTATTCAGGTATGAACATCTTAAACATGAAGATGAGACCATTTTATTGGGTCGTGCTTAGCACGCTATGGTGTTATGTTGCATGTGTGTCCGCCAATGTCACCCCGATTGTGATTACGGCAACGTTTAATCCCCAACCTTACGCCACATCCCAACAGAGCAACCTCCCAATCCCGACACCGACTTTGGATGTTGCACAAGGTGTTGTTCCCTCCACCTATGTTGTTCAAACTGGAGACACTCTTTTGAATATCGCCCAACGTTTTGGACTACCGCTGTCGTCTCTCATTGAACTCAACAATTTACCCAATCCGAATTTGCTGATGGTGGGTCAGGTCATCAACTTACCGAATATTCCTGTGATCGATGCCCCACCTGTGTTCCTCATATCGGATGAGCTTTTGCCCTATCGGAATGACTTTAATGTACAAAGTTTTTTGGATACACAAGCGGGTTGGTTAAGAACAGCAACCGATCAAATAGAGTTGCGCCAATCTGATGGATCCATTATTTGGGAGACTTGGTATGCCCATCAAATTATCGAGTATTATGCCCAGCGATTTAGCGTTGACCCACGAATATTGCTGACGCTTGTGGAGTTGCGCTCAGGTGGATTGACAATACCTCTGCCGACAGATGAAACCAAGTTATACCCACTTGGCAATATTGATCCTGATCGATCGGGTTTAACCAAACAGTTCACGTGGGCATATAATGAGTTGAATGACGGTTACTATGGTTGGCTCTATCGTGGGCTTAAAACCGCTACAGCAATGGATACACGATATCGCATTCGCTTTCACCCCGACAACAACGCCGCATCCATCGCTGTCCAACATGTAACCGCACAAGTTGTCCCTTATGAAATTTGGATGGATGAATTTGCAAGCCAAAAATTCAAGCTGATCTATGAACAATTTTTTGGTAGTATGCCTTCTGAAAATAGCACAATCAATCGTCCAGCAGAACAACCCATCTTAGAGTTGCCTTTTGCTACAGAAGAAACTTGGTATTTTACGGGTGGGGCGCACGGTGGATGGGGAAGTGGCTCAGAGTGGGCGGCTATTGACCTTGCCCCACCTGATGAAAGAATGGTTGGTAGCTCTTTATGCTATGTCTCCCAGTTTCCGATTCGGGCAGTTGGAGATGGTGTCGTGGCAATCAGCGATCATGGACGGATTATGATTGACTTAGATCATGATGGGGATATTGCTACAGGTTGGACTATTCTTTATCTGCATGTTGATACAAAATCTCGCTTGATCGAGTTGGGGCAGTCCGTCCGTCAAGGCGATGCGCTGGGATACGCATCTTGTGAAGGCGGTTTCTCTACTGCAACCCACCTTCATATTGCGCGACTGTATAATAGCGAATGGATTCCTGCTGATTGTGGGCACTGCCAGACGCAGTTCGACGTTCCTCCGATGCAATGGGGTCAATGGCGCGTGGAAAGCCTTGCGGGGCAAGAATATCAAGGGTTCTTGTCAGGTAGGGTTACACGACTTATTGCGGAGCAGGGCAGAATGTTCGGTGTAAATGATGTGACATGGTGAGAATATGAACACAAAGGCAATCATTCTCTTGTTGGGGATTTTATGGAGCGCGTTTGGGAGCGCGTTTGCACAAGATTTAGTTCCAACAGTTACTCCAGCGCAAGTACGTTTAGTTACCCCTACACCAATGGTCGAATTGCTTCCTCCCACGGCGACCATGCAAGGTGAGTTACTTACGCCCACGCTTGCGCAAGAATTGGTTGTGATTGAGTTTGTCGCTGATGTCAATGCCCGCAGTAGCCCTGAATTGACTGATGAAAATGTATTAGGTTTAGTGCGTACAGGGGAGCGTTTCAATGTTTTAGGCAGGTACTTCAACTGGATTCAATTTCAATATGATCTGGCACCAGATAAAAGGGCATGGGTCTATCAAGACCTAGTACAAATTATTGGAGATGCAACCCAGATCAAAGAAATTGACCCATTTGTTGAGCCTACGTTAGATCCGTTGATTAGCGGTGCCACACAAACTCGTGAAGCCATTTTACAAGACCCCAACGGGCTTCTAACCGTGACGGCATTAGAACGAGTTATTCAATTGCCAGGTCAAGATGTGTTAGAAGGTGGCTTGGGTGAGGTGATTGCGAGTGGTACAGTCTTGCCTACCTACACATTTCCACCAGGAATTTCACGCGAGTTGCTTACCCCAGTTGATGCGACAAACTTAGGTGGCTTCACAGATTCAGTTACCAGTGAAGCGGAGGGGATTCCGCCAGTTATTCTGATTCTGGTTTTATTTGGCTTTGGCGTACTCGGGTTGGTGATTACAGCGTTGCGTTGACGAATCGTGGGAAAACGCTTGAAGTTTTCCCACTCAACAATTTGGGTTTAGTAGCTTGAGCCCGTCGAACAAGTGCTACATCCAGCATCGGACGATGCTTGATCGTGACCGCCGGTGCGGAAGGAGTGCCCACAACCACAGGATGAGACAGCATTGGGGTTATCAATTCTGAAACCACCCCCCATCAGGCTATCTACAAAGTCGATGGTTGCACCATTCAAATACATGTAACTCGTGCTGTCCACAAGAACGCGAACTCCGTCAGTAACGTTGGTGACGTAATCGTTCTGGCGAGGAGTTTCCTCAAAAGCCATGCCATACTGTAGGCCAGAACATCCACCACCACTTACGAATACACGCAGGGAATACTGGGGAATCCCACGTGCCTGCAATAAATTGTAAATGGTTTGTGCCGCTTGTGGGGTGACGGTGACGACATCTTGCTGAATACCAATCGTGATATTGTCGATCATTGACATATAATTAATCCAATCTGCTGAATTCAACACCGCTGTAGTGTAACAGCATTTCAACTTAAGGTCAATTAAATTGATAAATTTCTTTTTTATTGCTTAGGATGCTGGGATAAAATATGAACACCGCTCTGATTCGTCCATTAGAAACGATAAGCGACGAGGAATAACACCCAGCAACGTAGCGATGTAATACATGTCTATCTGACACAAATGGCTATTGTGCTGTGCAATCTCATGATACGGACAGTTTGAAGTATGCAAAATATACCCATCGTATGTGCGCTCATATGAAGCCACATAGCCTTGTTTGTTCAAGTGTTGTAACACACCGTCCAACCGATTTTCCCACGAGCCTGATTGAAAAGTCGTGCCTCCAGCAAGCTGACTGCCAATCCCCTCGAAGATCACGTTCACCGGTGATGAGGATGGCTCTGCAATACGTTGAAGCAAGGCATCTGCTAAGCGCTGGTAGTTACGTGGGAGAACACGACTTGCCTTGTCGGTCAATTGATAGGAATGCTTGGGTCTGCCCGGTTTCAAGTGCGTAGTTGAGACGGCGACAGTCACCAATTCATTCTCTTCGAGGATATGCAAATGATGCCTGACCGTAACCGGTGTGATGAAGTTTTGGAAGTGTTGCTGGATAAAAAGAATAATGTCATCAACAGTGGCTTGTTGGTGATTGCTAATTGCCTCTAAAATTTGTTGCCGTGTATTCTTGTTTTGAGGTTTAGGCACGCCGACACAACACGATGCTGTTAGACTCATATGCAGTATCATAACAAGATTGCCTACACCCTGTCAAACAAAATTCTGGATATAGCAAAAAAACAGCGTAGAATGATAACGTTTGTTTAACAATCCAACATTGAAGGATGGACTCACAATTGAGTGTTAAAGTTGCATATCAGGGCGTTGCAGGTGCGTATAGCGAACAGGCTTTGTACCAACATTTTGGTGAAAACATTGAAGCCGTTCCGCATAGATCGTTCTTGGGGATGTTCCGCGCTTTAGAAAATCATGAAGTCAACCGCATCTTGTTGCCTGTGGAAAACAGCTTCGCGGGTTCCGTGCAACAGTCCTACGAGTTGCTTTTAGAGCATGATTTTCGTATACAAGCGGAAGTTATTTTCCATGTCAATCATGCGCTACTGGTGAATCCGGGAACCGTGTTTGAAGATATACAATACGTACAATCTCACCCACAAGCATTGGCACAATGTGAGCGGTTTATTCGGCGCTACAAATTGCAACCCATTGAAGGATTCGATACAGCTGGATCTGCTAAGCAACTGAGCGAAGTTCCTCAAAAGAATTTGGCGGTCATTGCCAGCATAAGAGCGGCAGAAATTTACGAATTACAAGTTTTAGATACCGAGATTGAAGACGTTTCCTATAACTACACACGTTTTCTAGTGCTAGGCTATGAAGATGCTGACGTTGGCACCTACAACAAAACGTCTATCGTCTTTGCAACACGGCATAAACCAGCTGCTTTGTACGCCTGTCTAGGAATATTTGCGAAACACAACATCAATCTGACCAAAGTTGAATCTCGTCCGCGTCGTAATAAACCATGGGAACCCGTGTTCTATTTAGATTTTGAGGGTCATTGGAAAGATGATGCTGTCAGTCAAGCCATGATTGAGTTGATACAGCATTCATCATTCGTCAAAATGCTCGGTTCATATCCGGGCGTCGCGCGCGATTCACTGAAAATGGGGATATAGGAAAGGCGATGAAGAATAAATTAGGCGTTGCCATTCTAGGGGCAACAGGTGCAGTAGGGCAACGTTTCATCCAGCTTCTGGAAGGTCATCCTTGGTTCTATGTTGCTGAAGTAGTTGGTTCTAGTCGCAGTGCGGGCAAGCCCTACGGCGAAATGGTCAACTGGATATTAGATGATCGTCCCTCTGAACGGATACAAGAACTGAGGGTTAAGTCGCTAGGCGAAACGTTAGAAAGCTCACTCGTATTTTCTGCGTTGCCAAAAGAAGCTGCTCTCGAAGTGGAAATCCCGCTGGCACATTCTGGGCATGTTGTTTGCACCAATGCTTCGGCGCACCGAATGGTGGAAGATGTGCCTTTACTTCTGCCCGAAGTAAACCATGAACACTTACACTTGGTGGACTTCCAACGCAAGCAACGTAACTGGACAACAGGGGCGTTGGTTGCGAACTCAAATTGCACGACTATGCCAGTGGTGATGTCTCTGAAACCGTTGTTACCCTTCGGGATCGAAAAAATCAACATGGTGAGTCTGCAGGCTATCAGCGGTGCCGGTTATCCTGGCGTTGCTTCATTGGATATTTTGGACAATATTGTCCCATTTGTTCCATCGGATGAAGAAAAAATGCAAACGGAAACACTCCGCATGTTGGGCAGTTTAACAGAAGTTGGTCAAGTAGCGTGGTTATCTGCAAAAACCAGTGCATCTTGTAATCGGGTGCCCGTAGTAGACGGACATACGGTTGTGATTTCGGTCGCACTACGTTCTCAACCTACTCTGAGCGAGGTTCAATCCGCTTGGGAGAACTTTGAAACCCCTAGCGAGATTCTAAACCTGCCGAGTGCTCCCCAAAAGATGGTGCAATACCTCCCACAATATGACCGCCCACAAACACGCAAAGATAGAAATGCAGGGAGGGGAATGACAACAACCATTGGTAGGTTACGGGAGTGTGACTTGCTAGGGTATAAATTTGTTGCTTTATCCCATAACACCATTCGTGGTGCTGCAGGTTGTAGTATCCTCAACGCCGAACTGATGGCATCTCGTGGGTATATTCAAGGCTTCAATCCTATCAATGAAACGGAAAAACAAGATGATACAAGAATTCATACTCGCTGATTTGACGGACGCTGAACGCGCCAAGATTCTTAAGCGTTCAGAAAAAGACATCAGCGATTTGCTTCCGTTAGCACAGGAAGTGACACAACGCATCCGACATGAGGGAGATCAAGCCGTAGTGGAATATGCGCGTCAATTTGATGCGCCACAATTTGAAGCCCACTTCTTAAAAGTTACACAAGCCGATTTCAACTATGCTCGCGCTCAACTAGAGCCAAGCCTAATTTTGGCAATTGAACAAGCGCACGACAACATTCAAAAATTTCATCAACAGCAAATGCCAGAACCCATGTGGTTCACAGAGGTACAACCTGGCATTATGGCGGGTGAGAAAGTGACACCTATCACCAGCGTGGGATTATATGTGCCACGCGGAAAGGGTGCGTTTCCCTCGGTCATGTTGATGCTGGCAACCCCTGCTATTGTGGCGGGTGTGGAGAAAATAGTTGTTGTCACCCCACCTGCACCCAACGGAAAACCAGATGATGCCGCTTTGGTTGCAGCAGAAATTTGTGGCGTTAAAGATGTGTATGCCGTTGGTGGGATGCAAGCGATTGCCGCGCTGGCGTATGGTACAGAAACAATCCCCAAAGTTGATAAAGTCATCGGTCCAGGTAGTAGTTACGTCTCTGCAGCAAAACGATTGCTGTTTGGGACGATAGATGTTGGGTTGCCTGCCGGCCCCAGTGAGGCAATCATATTGTCTGATGGAAGTGGTGATCCGCGCTTTGCTGCGCTTGATCTATTGGTAGAGGCAGAACATGGTCCAGATTCTGCAGCATTGCTGGTGACACACGATCGCCAATTTGCACAAGCTGTCCGTTCATGGCTACCCACCTACATTGCGGAGTTACCAGAATGGAGACGAAAGTTTGTTGAAAATGTTTTGGGAAACTATGGGGGAATCCTCATCACAGAAACGTTGCAAGAATCGGTTGCGTTTGTCAATGAATATGCGCCAGAACATCTCGAACTGCTCACCAACGAACCTTTCGTCACCCTAAATCAGATCAAAAACGCAGGTGAAATCCTACTAGGGAACATGACACCGATTCCAACCGCCAATTACTGTCTCGGATTGAATGCCATTTTGCCGACAGGAGGATTTGCGAAAACTTTCTCCTCGGTAAGTGTGTGGGATTTCTTGAAGCGTTCTGGTATCGGCTATCTTTCGCGTGAAGGGTATGAAAAGCTGGCAGGAATCACGGCGCTTCTGGCGGACTATGAAGATTTCCCAGCTCATGCAATGGCTATTCGCAAGCGAAATGAAATTGTGGGTTTGTAATGGGGAATGGTTTATTACAGCATATTCGTGATCTACAATATACGAATAGAGGGGAAGCAGAAGCCCTCTTATTGGGCTTTCTGAAAGAAGTCTATCGCCCTGATGTCACATCAGTGGAGATACGCACCCTTGCCATTTCATTGAACTCGTTTAACGGGTTCCTGACGCTTGCGAATGGTGAATCTTTTTTCTTCAAGAGCCATACCGAAACAGATACCGTGATCGGCGAATACTATCAGGCAGAATTGCTTGACCAAGCTGGCTATCCGATTATCAAACCCATCTTCCGCTCATCAGATCCAGGCAAGCAAATTCTAATCTATGAACGAATACAACAACCTGCTGTGTTTGATGTGGCGTGGGCAATCGAAAACGGGAACCAAAACATCAACCAAGATGCTTTACAGAATGCCCAAATAAAATCTGATCGCACCTTGTTAAACATCTATTGTCAAACGCTTAAACCTCTAACAGCAGAATCCAATAGCACTCAACCAATTCATCAGTTATTCCATCACAGAATCACACAAGGACGGTTTGATCGGTTTTATGGTGGAGGATGTGTAGCATTACTCCCTAATGGGGAATTTCCGATGAAGACCATCATGAACATGAACTGGACAATCAACGGACAAACATACCATGAAACATTAGGTGATCTTATTGAACAAGCCGAGCAGTTGCTTCACCCAAACCAAGCTACGCTGGGGGTGGTGGGTCACGGAGATGCGCACAACGGAAATGTGTTCTTTGATGAGGATAGAGAGCATCTTACGTTCTTTGATCCTGCTTTTGCCGGCTATCATTCTCCGTTGCTGGATTTAGTCAAACCGCTATTTCATAACGTTTTTGCGATGTGGATGTATTTTCCTAGCGAAAAGGCAATTCACCTTAACTTTGAAATTCATCAGGATCACAATAGATGGATTTACAATCATGACTATCGTCTTCATGGTGTGCGTAGGATATTCCTAGAAAGCAAAAAGGATTACCTCCTCAAGCCTATCATCAAACATCTGGCGATGCTGGATGCTCTGCCGATGGATTACCGCGCTTATTTGAAGTTGGCTCTAATGTGTTGTCCCTTGCTGACAATGAACCTGACCGACAGAACCCGATTCTCCCCATCAATAGCCTTGCTGGGATTTGCAATGGCTATTGAGATGGGGGCAGAAAGCAACGGACGGCGTAGTCTAATCGATCAACTGTTGGATGAAGTTCACGCTACACGATAAAGTCTTGATATTGATTGATGAAAGCCTGGTAAGTCGGGGAATGTTCTACATAGAGCGCGTTCACGGGACGGGTGGTAATTTGAGTGCCACCCATCTGACGAATGACCTCGACGGTTTCTAATATTCGGCTTTTGGGGACAACTAAATGCAGATTAAGCAACTGCTCGTTTTCCCCGAAAATTGCCTGAGCATCGGTAATAATGGGGTTCAATATGCCTTTGTCTTGCAAGTGCCGAAGAGCGGTCATGACCTCGAATCGGTTGTCATTTTTAATGAGGGCGGTTAGTTGCGTATATCTTTTTCCATACAAGGTGGCATCAATGTATTCCAGGATTAGACGCAACTTTTGACGATTGGCTTCTGACTTTAGCAAGGCTTGTCGGTTGGCGATCAAACATGCCTGGCTTTGGATGATGATCCCATCGCTTAAAGGACGTAGTCGATTTTCACGCAAGGTTGTTCCCGTTTGTGCAAGGTCAACGATGATGTCGGCATAACCTAGCGTCGGAGCGGCTTCAATTGCACCTTCGGCTTGGGCAATCGTGAAATGATGGATGCCCTTCTTATGGAGGAAACTGCGGGTGGACTGCACATAGGTGGTTGCCACGCGGATACTGCGGTTCTGCTGTTGACGCATATCAGCAGCAACTTCAGCTAGATCGTACATGTTTTGTACATCCATCCAAGATTCTGGAACAGCAACCAATAACTGACAGTGCCCATACTCAAGGCTCGGGTGCACAATCAGAATCTCATCCAGATTGCCATATTCGTGTACCACATCCAAGCCAGTCACGCCAAATTCAGCGATCCCATCGCCAACTTTATAGACAATATCCCGCACACGTTGAAAGATGATATTCATGCCATCAATGTTGGAGATTTTACCTGTGTATTGGCGAGGGTTAGGCTTCCAAATTTTAAGACCACAATCTTGAAGAAACTCACGAGTTGGATCGGCAAGTGCGCCTTTACTGGGTAACGCAATGGTGGTTTCGTTGGTCATCAAAGATTCTCCGTGTTGTGGTAGGTGTTTTCAACAGCAAGAGCTAATTCTGCTATAGTATTCAGAGAATAGGATTGTCCACCGTACTGAATTGATCCATCTTCAGAAACCTCCAAAATAATCTTGGAATCTATAGGAGAGCGATCGGTGCGTTTAGGATAAATTGAAACAACCCATCCCAACTGACGTAGTTTCATCCCCCAACTGAGCATGCTATCTGTATCGACCAAAAGCGCAACTTCAATCATAGAGGAGTCTTGCTGATGACCAACCGCATGGGTAAGTTCATCCATAAAGTACGCGAACCCAACCGCTGGAATATCGAAAGGGGCACCCAGCAACTTGCAGAGATCATCGTAACGCCCGCCACTGACAACCAATCGTCCATCAACTTTAACATTGAAAACAATGCCTGTGTAGTAGTTCCAATTATGGGTCAGTAATGGGATGATCTGGACGGCATCTAAGGGTAAGCCAAGCGTTTGCGCTGTTTTAAGGGTTGCTTCCCACTCTTCCAGTAAATCATCCGCTTGTATTCCCTTACGCCTGAGGAGCGAATGTAAATCATGAAAAACGGTGAAATTGCTACCATCGAGCTGGTTGATCTCTTGGAAGATGGACTGGACTTTAGAAATGAGACTAAGCTGTTCTGCCCATTCTGTTTGCCTAGACAGGCGCGTTGCAATTTCTGATCGTGTGCGCCCTCCCATCGTCCCACCATATTCACTAGCATCTAACACCAGGTCTAACAGTTGTTTCATGCTATCTTTTTCTACTTGAATAGATTTGACATTTTCATCAAGTGCGACTTGTGGGGATGATAATTCGATGGGGGCGTCGGGCGACGTACTTGCTAAGTGATTGAGCAAATGAGTACGTAGATACCCGTTGATTCCGTAATGTGACAGGATGGTCTCGACCATGCGCACATGCCCGACTGATATAACCATGGGTAAATCAGTATAGGTTTTTAGGCTATCGACTGCACAAGCGAGAATTTCGGCATCAGCAAGAATCCCATCCATGCCAATCAGTTCCGCCCCTAAACTCATATGCTGATATTTTCGGAAGTCAAAAGACCGATCCAAGAATACGGATCCATACATCTGCCAGCGCACTACAGGGAATACCCTTGACCTGGAAAATTCTTGTACATAACGCTGTACTGCTAAAGCGGTAAACTCAGGACGTAGTGCAAGTTCTTTTCCAAAACGCTCAAACAAGACTAGGTTTGAAGTGATTTGATCTCCCGCCTTCTGTAGAAATGTGCTTGCCTCTCCGATAGCAGGGACTTGAATGTGCTGGTATCCAAACATTGTAAGATAGTCATGTAGATGAGTAACTAGCTTAGTTAGGTTAGGATTTTCAAAGGGTAAATGATTAAATTGACTCAAAGCGTGTTCATCCAACTGGAACGAGTAAAACTTGTCAAGATCATAGGATGCGCAATCATCACGTGCAACGGTGATTTAGCTAGTTTAATTGCTGGCTCTTGCAAAGACTAGAAAATAGTAAAGACGAGCATCAGCATGGTGTGTAAACTTGACGCGCTAAAGTAATTTTCACTTTACCGTGTATGCTCGGTTTTGTTTAATCTGCTGATAATATAGTAATGTGCGCCGTGGCAGCTGTCGTGTCAACGACCTCCTGAACGAACTCGTCCAGTTTTAATGATGGCATTTTGATAATTAGCGTGACCATCAACCCGAAGTCACTCTCGATTGCTTCTATTGGGTAACGCTTCATGAGGTGTTGAATCATTTGATATTGTGTGTAGTTGCATTCAATTCCCAAAATCGTTTTGCTGATTTTTAGCTCG
>CAIRDJ010000305.1 GCA_903877335.1 uncultured Chloroflexota bacterium
ACCAAGTTAGATATCCTGTCTGGCATTGATGAACTCAAGATCGCGGTGGCGTATGAGTTGGACGGGCAGCTGATTCACTTTCCGCCGTCTACCGCTGAAGAGCTGGAGCGTGTGAAGCCAATTTATGAAACGCTCCACGGTTGGGGAGAGGATATTTCTGCGTGTCGGTCACTTGCGGACTTACCGAAAGCAACCCAACAGTATGTGAGGCGTATCGGTGAGTTATGTGATATCCCCATCTCCATTTTGAGCGTGGGACCGGAACGTGACCAAATTGTGAAGTGGTATCAATAGCGTAAAATAACCTCCCCGTCGGGTGGTCTTGCACGTTCCAAGCCCAACTGAAATCTCGTCAAATGTTATCGTGGGTAAGGTAGCTGTGGAGATCACCGAGGGTTGCTTTGTCCCTCATGGGCGCGTGTGCGCGGGTGACGGGTGAGGCATTTTTGCCCACCTAATTTTAGGATTTTCTACAGGATGTTGATAAGTAAATACCGAGCAGGTTATATAACTTGAACAAACCTACCATAAAGATTTGCTTTATGTTACACTGCGGACAGTTCATGGCACTCGAATGGCAAAGGCTTTGAATCATTTATCAACGTTGCTGTGTTTTGATGAAAGAGCATCCATTAGTTATGAGTAGCCGCACCCAACCACTTGAAACGGACTACATGCGTCTTATGGCGCATGAACTGAAGATACCCATTAGTTCTGCAAAAATGTTAGCGGATTTGGTTCAATCTACGGGTGAACTGAACAACCAACAACAGCAATACCTCGAAAAGATGATCACTGTTTTTGATCGCATGGCTCAGTTCATCAATGACATTTTGGAATTGGCACGCCTCGATAAGAATCATGAACCCCTAGAAGTTCTGCCATGCAGTTTGACCGTGTTTGTCAAAGATGCAGAAGAACTGATCAGCGCAATGATTCAAGAGAAGAACCTCACGGTTGTGCATGAGTTCGATTCTGAATTATCGGTTGTGGAAGGTTCACCTCAATTGTTGGCGTTGGTGGTGAACAACTTGGTGGGAAATGCAGTTAAGTACAATGTTGCGAACGGTACAATTAAAATTGCCATCAAGGCGATCGAAAACTTTTATCAATTCCGAATTGAGGACAGTGGAATAGGGATTCCGCAGGAAGACTTGCCCTCTGTCTTTCAACCATTTTTCCGCTCTAACCACGCCAAACGTAGACGCATAGAGGGGACGGGTCTTGGGTTGGCACTGGTGCAACGGGTCGTTGAATTGCATCACGGAACGATCACCGTCAGTAGTGTGGTCAATCAAGGTACAACCTTCGTAATGTCCCTTCCACTGCCAAACCCCACACCGGATCAATCGGTATCAATGAACGCTTGATGTTATTTGTGAAGCGGAGTACAATCAGACTATAGTGTTTAGAAATTCATACGAATTAGGGGACACCGAGTCGTAATGGATCGTCGTTTTGGAATCCTCATTGTCATTGTAGCAGTATTGATCGTCGGGGGGGGGCTTACCTCCTTCATCGCGGCAGAAGGAACAACGGGTTTGTTGCCCGGTTTGATCACGGTCACCCGTATTCCAGAAGCATCCGTCAACCAATTTGGGGCGAACCAAGGGTTGTGGTTTGCGCTTATGGTTGGTTTCATTCTGTTTAATCTGGTTGGTGCGTCGCTCACCTTTGCGGTGTTAATTTGGTTCTTGGACAAAAATGTGCAGAAGGCTCGGGTTGAAAAGAACGCCAACCATGCCACCATTCAAGAAGCATTTCGTTTGAACCGCGACAAAGAGAGTGCAAAGCTTTCCGCACAGACCCAAAACAAATCTTAGCGTTTCATTTAGAAATGCTTATGGTGTCCAATCTCTCATCTTGGGAATTCTTTCGATGGTGAATAGTTAGTTTTGAGCGTATAGATATGGACACCTTTGTAATCCGTCGAGCAGAACCCCTTGAGGTGGTTCGGGCGTATTTGCATCTCTCTAAGCCCCGAATTGTTGCACTTCTCGTTTTTACAACCATCACTGCGGCGTTCATTGCCGCTGACGGCAGACCCAACCCCATGATCCTGTTGTGGACGACAATCGGTGGGGCGGGTGCTGCCATGAGTGCCAGCGCATGGAATCAAATCATCGACCGCAAAATGGATGCCCAGATGGAGCGTACTGCACGCCGCCCTATTCCCAGTGGCAAGATCAAAGTGCGCGATGCCATCGTGTATGCCGTCTCTGTTTTGGTGTTGTCTATCGTGCTGTTAGGGGTAGCGGTAAACTGGTTGACGGCATGGTTATCGTTGATCGGTGCTGTTTATTATGTTGTCCTATACACAATGATACTCAAGCGCAATACCTCCGTTAATATTGTCATCGGAGGTGGGGCGGGCGCCATGCCGGTGCTGGTGGGGTGGGCGGCTATCACCCAGTCGCTACCGATTGAGGCTTGGGTGTTGTTCGCCATTATCTTCTACTGGACACCGCCTCATAGTTGGGCACTCGCCCTCATTGTGAACGATGATTATGCGCGGGTGGGGGTGCCAATGATGCCTGCGGCGCATGGCGAACATGCGACTTATTGGCAAATTCTGGTCTATTCCATCTTGCTGTGGATCGTTTCGTTGTTGCCCTATCCGTTGGGAATGTTGGGTTTGCCCTACACCCTGAGCGCGTTTGTTTTGGGGTTGGGCTTGGTTATATTGTCCATTCGTTTGATGTACCGTTCGACCCCTGCTTTGCAGTATCGCCTTTGGAAATATTCCACCTACTATCTGGCGTTGCTGTTCTTGGTGATGATTGTTGACAGCGTGATCTATTGGTAATGTCACTTGACCGATCATGACGATGGATTCATTTGTTGTTGCCGCTCTAGTTGATGAATTGATGGATACCATCGTTGGTGGGCGCGTTCAAGATTCGGTGATGGTTGATTCAACCGGCATCGGTTTAGAAATTTATGCCAACCATCGTCGCCAATACCTGTACCTTAGCGCAGATACACAGTACCCCCGTGTGCATCTCATCGGCGAAAAGTTGCGACGGGGCACGGCTAAACCGTCACAACTGGCATTGTTGATTCGGCGTTACTGCGAGGGGGGGCACATCTTACACGTTAGCCATCCCCCTTTTGAGCGGATTTTAGAGATGAATATCATCGGTGAAGAAGGGGAAGTCACCTTGGTGATTGAGCCGATGGAACGCCGTAGCAATATCATCCTCGTCCAAAATGGGATGATCTTGGATTGTGCCCGTCGCATTGGACCTCAAGAAAATCGCTATCGCATCACCCTGCCTGCCCATCAATACGTTGCCCCGCCGCCCATCGAGGGGCGCATGAACCCCGCTGACTTGACATTAGAATCATTCGCGCCCCTCTTTGAGGGGCTGTTAGACCCTGAGTTAAAGACGACTTCACTACTTTCCTCTAACCTATTGGGTATGAGTGGGTTGTTGGCGCGTGAGGCAGTGGTACGCGCGGGAGGGTCTGTCACCCAGAAAGCTCAAGATGCCCACGTTAGTGTATTGTATCGTGTGTTGACGGAGGAAATCTTTGCCCCGCTTTTGAAGCGCGAGTGGCAACCGGGGAACTACTACCAAAAAGGGGAGATCGCTGGATTCAGCGTTTTGCCGTTGGTGCATGTCGAACGCTGGGAATCCACACCATCCTTGAGTGTGGCAATGTGTGCCCATTACGGTATTCCCGGCGGGGAAGATGGGTATCGCGTGGCAAAGATACCCGTCGCCAAAATGATCCAAGAGGGCTTGGCGAAGGAGGGGGCGAAGCTCAATTCTATGCAGAAGTCTCTTCGAGATGCCAAAGACATTGAACGCCTCAAGCAAAGTGGAGAACTCATCTTCGCTTACCAATATGCCATTCAGGCGCAACAAACCAAGTTGGTGGCACAGTATGACCCAGACGAACCTGCTTTTGAGATTCGCCTTGACCCTAGGTTGACACCCACCGAGAACGCAGAAGCATACTTCCATCGCTACGACAAAGCCAAACGCGCTCACCAAGAAGTGCCTGCTTTGATTGAGGACTCCCAGCATAAAATCGCATACCTCCACCAACTGGAGACCGACCTTGATTTAGCGCGTAACTGGGTAGAGATTGATGAAATTCGTCAATCTCTCCATCAATTAGGGCATTGGAATGGACAAGTGCCGCGCAAGATCGGCGGAGAAAAGACCGCGCCGTTGCGTGTGGTGAGCGCGGACGGCTTCGTGATGTGGGTGGGACGCAATAGCCGACAAAACGAAGAAGTCACCTTTAAGCGTGGCTCGGCGGATGATCTTTGGTTGCATGTGCGCGGAGTGCCTGGCGCACACGTGGTCATCAAGTTTGATGGGCGCACCATTCCTGAAGCAGTCATTCAGCAGGCATCTTCTCATGCGGCGTACTACAGCAAACTGAGGCATGAGGCAAGCGTGTTGGTGGATGTCACCCAATGCAAGCACGTCAAGAAAATTAAAGGCGTGGCGGTTGGGATGGTGACGTATCGCAACGAAACAACGCGCTCTGTTGTCCCCCATCCCGTTGAGGAGCGGTAACGTTTATAGGGATTTGGGGTTTTACTGGTTGGTTAAGTTTTCCAAAAAAGGTGCACAATTTTGAAATATCGCTATTTGCCTACTGTTAGTCTGTTACATCGTCTGGTAGGAACCCTCGTTATACGTTTGTTGGGTTGGCGGATTGACGGCTTGCCACCCGATCAGTCCAAGTTGGTGATGATCGGCGGTCCGCATACGGCTAACTTTGATGTGTTCTTGTTGGTGATGATGTCTTGGAGTTTGGGCGTCAAGATGAGTTTTTTGGTGGCAACCGATTTGCCCCCACTGTTGTTTCGTCTGGCAATCATGGCGGGCGGCATCCCCATTGATCGCAATGGTGCCAACGAGAATACGGTTCAGCAGGTGGTGGATTATTTTAGAAAAGTCGATAAGGTGTGCTTGATGATCGCCCCAGAAGGGCGGTTGCGTCGAATGGACTATTGGCGTTCCGGTTTTTACTACATTGCGCTTGGAGCGGGGGTGCCAGTGGTGCCCGGAAATATGGACTACAAGCGCAAACTCATTGAGGTGACAACGCCCTTTTTGCCAACAGGTGACATTGAAGCAGACTTCGCCCCCTACATCCCGTTCTATGAAAAAGTCACCCCACGCTTTCCAGAAAAAGCGGGTCCCGTCCGTGTGCGTGCCCGCACCGAAGCGATGGAAAAGCGAATCCAAAACCGCGCCATGCGACAAAACGGGGATGATCTATCGGCTTAACGGGTGTCGCTCGGCATAGTTCACCACATGCCGCGCCGCGCTGAGGACATCGTTAACTTCAATCTCGCGCACACACGGATGAAACTCTAAAGAATCGTCCACCCAGTCTAAAATGCGACAAGGCAAGCAACCGAGACTGCTTTGTAAAATCATGTGGCTGTTTGGGTTGCCCCATGGACGAAACTCAAGCGGGTCAGCGGGACCGAAAAGCGTGACGGTTGGCGTTCCCACAGCGGCAGCAATGTGCATCGGTCCGCTGTCGCAACCCAAAACAACCCTAGATCGCTCATACAACGCTGCCAACTGCCCCAGTGAAGTATCCCCTGCCACCAAAATGGGGGGCTTCTTCATTTGATCCGCAATGTGGCGTATCATCGCCAATTCGCTATCTGACCCAGTGAAGACGGCGGTTGCCCCCAACTGTTCAGACAGGATGTCTGCCACGATTGCCCATTTGGACGGCTCCCACTGTTTGGCGGATGTCCCCGCGCCGGTGTGCAAGCACAGGGTCTCATCTTGTGGTTCCACGCCCCATTCTGCCAGATAACCGCGTATAAAGGCACGATCGTTGAGATGGGTTTCATAGCGATAATCGATTTGATCGGACAGGTCTTTTTCAAGGAATTTTTCCACTAGGCGCAGGTTTTGCTCGATGGCATGCGCATGTTTGAACGGGGCGTGATGCGTAAGAAAGAGCGCGGTATCAGCACTATCAAATCCCAGTCGATACCGAATCCCGCTCAGTTGTGCCAACCAGGCTCCCCACCAGTGATCGTGGCGCAGGATGAGTGCGTACTGATAGCCAATCTTGCGAATCTTGCTGGCTGTACGGAGGGCGAATTCATAGGGACTACGCAAATTAGTTGAACTGTTGCGACGATCAAACCCAGGAAATGGCACCGTCAACACCACATCGACCTCACTCACATTTTCAAATACCGAGGCCGACCAAGGTCCTGCGAGAACATGTACCTCATCCTGGGGGCGGTAATGCTTGAGCAAGCGGATGGCAGGGGTTGCCAACAGCGCATCCCCGATGTGGTCGGGGCGGATGACCAAAATGCGGCGAGCGTTGCGAGCTTTGCGCGATGGGGGAACATAAGAATTAGCGAGCAAACGCAACCATTGATGGCGAATCTGTTGTGAGAATGATGGGCGATGGAGCGTCTCCGCTAGGGTGCGGTTCCGCACTGCCAACGCTTCTCGGTCTCGAAGGAGTTGCTCAAGCGAAAGCTCAATGGAGTGAGTCTGTTTCGCCATTTCAACCTAGCTCTGCATAGACTTTTAGCAAACGGGGTGCAATTACAGACCAGTCGTAATGCTCATTGACGTATTCGTGTGCCTTCGCTCCCATCGTTTGCCGTCGTGTGGGGTCTTGTAATAGCTCCAGTACGGAATTAGCGAATTCCTGCGGCTTGTCGGCTAAGGTGAGGTAGTTATTGATTTGATTGCCCAATCCACTGGCGGCAATGGGGGTGGCAACGATAGCGCATTTTGCCGCCATTGCCTCTAGCAGTTTTAAGCGCGTTCCGCTGCCAATGCGAAGCGGGGCGACGTACAGACTGGATTGCAACAGATAGGGCAGAATTTCGGGCACCCATCCCGTTAGGGTGACGTTCGGGTGACTGCGTAGTGCCTCTAAACGCGGATGAGGTTTTTGCCCAACAATGTAAAAATGAACATGCGTATAGCGTTCTATCAGCGGGAGTACCTCATCCACAAACCACATGACTGCATCAATGTTCGGGCGGTAATCCATTTTGCCGGTGAAGACCAGCGCGTTAGGTTTTAGCTCAAGGTGGGTTGCGGACGCGGTGGGTTCATAGTCTGCGGTGAATATCCCATTGGGAACCACTTCGACCTTAGCCATGTTAGACAAACGCCTTAAGATTGCCTGATCTTCTTCCGACACCGAGACCACCTTGTCCGCTTTGGTGATGAGTTCGCGCTCAAATAGCTCAATGCGTTGCGACTGGATTCGAGAATACAAGGCACTGGGCAGTTGTTTGAGGTGCGTGAGGGTGATTTCTGCAAAGAAGCGTTGCAAGTCCGTTTCTGCATTGTGAGCATCATAGACGATCGGTATTTGGGGAAAGTGGCTCTTCGCCGCGAGTAGATAGCTTCCCACTTCAATCCCTTCAATCTGGATCAAGTCATAGGGGTGTTGGGCGAGCTGATCTAAAAGGGTTTGCTCCATAGTCGCATCATACAGACGATTGGCGATGTCCGCCTTGTTGGTGAGGGCAATCGTCATTACACGTTTGGCGAGCGAATGGGCGGGGGTGGGAAGGGTTATGATTTGTTTGCAGACGATGTTCAGCGGATTGTCGGGGGTGAGTGGGGTATCTTCCCCTAGAAAACTGAGCAGGGTGATTTCATGCCCTGCTTTGTGGAGTTCTTTCAAAAAACCGTAGATGCGAATCGCTCCACCTTGATGGGGAGGATAGGGTAAATTAGGCGTGACAAATAAGATTTGCACTAGGACTTCTCCGTAACCAGTTGATAAGTACGCAGCGCTGTTTTCGCAACCGTTGACCAATTGAATTGTTGTGCGCGTAACAAGCCCTCTTGTTGCGCTTGCTGGCGTAGCGCCTCATTAGTAAAGGCGTGGTACATGGCTTCGGCAATGGATTCCACCGAGTGGGGATCAACGCGCCAACCCACATCCCCCACAACTTCGGGCAAAGAAGAGCAGTCGCTCACGATGGTAGCTGTGCCACATTGCATGGCTTCTAGGGCAGGTAAACCGAAGCCTTCATAAAACGAGGGCATCAACAGTGCCACTGCCCCACTATATAACGCGGGTAAATCTGCATTGGGTAAGTTGTGAATCCAATGTACGGTATCGGTCAAGGTCAATTGGTGGGTAAGCGCGAGCGTTTCTTCAAACAACCACCCATGGTTGCCAACCAAAACCAGAGCAGGAGTTCGTTTGCCCAGCAGATCTCGCAATTGTCGATAAGCGTGTAATATTCCCTGAATATTCTTGCGCGGTTCAAGTGTTCCCACAAACAAGAAATATTCCAATGGCAAACCCAACCGCGCACACAGCGTTTCAATCGTGGTGCGGGGTTGTTGCTTGAAGATGGCACTCGCCGCCAAAAGATGCACGGTCACCTTACTGGGATCAACATTGAGCAAATGGATGATGTCTTGGCGAGATGCCTCGCTGATGGTCAGGATATGGTCGGCTTGTGCGCTTGCCTGGTGAATTTGATCGTTGTAGTAGCGTTGGCTTTCCGCCGTCAAATATTCGGGATAGTGTAAAAAGGTTAGATCATAGATATTGGCAACATAACGACGCGCCCCAAAACGTGGGGGGATAAAGTCCGTGACATGCAAGACATCTAAACCCAGACGACTGACTTCAAGCCCCAGTGCCTCGCGTTCAAGGCGGTGGTGACAGGGTGTCCACATGGGGATACATGGAAACGATTGGCTAAGGCGCGACTTCATTTTACGGCTTTGAAGGACGAAGAAGCGATCTTGATGGCTAGGATGCA
>CAIRDJ010000306.1 GCA_903877335.1 uncultured Chloroflexota bacterium
CAAACTCAAAGCCATAGGTGTCCGCACTGATGTCGGGTTCGTTCCACACGATGAACCGATGCACCCCACGCGGGGCATAGTAGAAAGCGGTCTGACGGACGAAGTTTGCCCAATAGTTGCTAGGGTCATCGACCGATAGGTGTAAGCCCAGCGGGACACCCGCTCCCGTCAAGCCAGCGGTTGCCCAGTCGGGAGTGTGTTTAAGCAAGCCAACTACCTCGCGTTGGCAGGCGTTAGCCGATTTGAGCCAGCGATCATCAATGTTGAGCGTATGCCAATCGGTTGGATTGGTGGGTTGATGTTGCTCCCAATTGAAGATGATCCGCTCCCACCCCACCCCTAAATCACATGTGACTTCGGGAAACCAGAATCCTTCTACAATGCCAAAGCGTTCATCTTGTGCATACACTGCTATGGGCAACATCAAGCACAGGAAAATGGAAAGGTGTCGCATCCGTTTCATGTTGCGTTCTCTCCATGAGGACGAATATCTTTAACGTTCAATTGCAGGGTGCGCTTTCCATTCCATTCATTCATCTCTAGCTGGAATGCCAGATCAACACGGGATGGGAGCTGATCCACCCAGTTCCCTAAGCCAAACCCAACAGCATCCACGTTCTTGTATCTACCTTGTAGCTTGAGCCGTAAGTGTTGTTCATCGCGCCCAATACGCCGTGCTCCTCCCACGCGCACCCCCTCCACACAAAATAGTGGGGCGTGGTTATCGTGTCCAGTTGGCTCCAATTGTTGAAGCTCATCGAATAATTCCTCACTCAGGCGATCCAAGTCAAGCACGGCATCCATATGAAGCGTTGGAATGAGTTCCTGCCCCCCCAATGATTTGGTGGCGATCTCTTGTAACCGTTCATTGAGGGCGGGGATATTGTGGTTGTGGATGGTGAAGCCTGCGGCTTGGGCGTGCCCACCGTGGCGGATCAACAAATCAGAACATTCATCGAGCGCGTGAGTGATGTTGAACTGCGGAATGCTCCGACAAGATGCGTGGCTCTCTTCCTCCCCCAAACGCAATACCACCGATGGGCGGAAATATTCTTCGGTCAACTTGCCGGCAACCAAGCCAATGATGCCTTGTGGAAAGTTGGCATGACTGGCAAAGATGAGCGGTTGATCGTCACGCAGTTCAGTGTGCATTTGCTCACGGATGCGCTCTTGCGCTTCACGAGTGAGACTTTGGCGTTGCTGATTCAATTCCTGCAACGAGCGTGCCAGTTCAGAAGCCTCTTTTTCGCTGGTGCTATGAAGCAACCGATAGGCCAGCATCGCACTTTCTAAGCGTCCTGCGGCATTGATGCGAGGACCGATGCTGAACCCAATGTCGATTGCCCCAACTTTAGCTGATGGAACTCCAGACGCTTCTAACAAGTGCCGCAACCCCATTCGACGAGCAAGCCGAATCTGCCGAAGTCCACCTTTCACCAATGAGCGATTCTCCAAACGGTCGAGGGGTGCCAAGTCCGCCACCGTGCCAATCGCCACCAAGTCCAATAAGCTATCTAAGTCGAACGGTTCACGACTAGCACTACTCGATTTATCGTTGGCATAGTGCGCATTCAACAAGGCTTCTGCCAGTTTATACGCCACGCCAACGCCCGCCAACATCGTTTCTACAGGGGGCTTATCACGCTTAGGATTGATGACGGCATGGGCATCGGGCAAGTCCGCTCCCAGTGAATGGTGATCGGTGATGATGAGATCAACGCCCAAACGCTTGGCGACTTCGGCTTCTTCTACCGAACGAATGCCACAATCAACCGTAATAATCAGTTTGACCCCTCTGTCCTTGAGGGTCTTTAATGCCTCTGCATTCAAGCCATACCCCTCATCCACACGATGCGGAATGTAAGCCTGCACCTGTGCGCCCAACCACTCCAGCACTTCGACCATGAGTGCTGTGGATGTCACCCCGTCAGCATCAAAATCCCCATAAATCACCATCAATTCTTGGCGTTGAATGGCAAAGCGAATTCGCCCCACCGCCTTTGACATATCAGACATTTTGAGCGGTGAATACGTGGCGTGGCGTTCCGCCGTGAGAAAAGCGAGCGCGGTGGGGTAGTCCTGTATACCACGGTTGTAGAGGACTTGCGCCACGATTGGACTGATCCCCCTGAAGTTGTGGAGGATAGTTGATGGAATGGGAGGGGCAATGTGCCAACGTTTAATCATGGTGAGTCTAGGCGGTTTAACATGGCTTGTGATTATAACACAGTTAGAATGAAGGCGATATCCTACCGAATAAACGGAGTGAATACGATGATTTCTGTCATTTTTATGGGCACACCCGATTTCTCAATCCCGTTGTTGAAGGGGTTAATCAAGAATTTTCAGGTCTTGGGTGTTGTCACCCAACCAGACCGCCCCGCCGGACGCAACCAAAGGGTACACTATTCAGCAATTAAACAACTTGCCCTGCAACACGAGTTACCCGTGTTTCAACCAGAGGTGCTACGCGATGAAAAGTCCATCAACGCGCTCAAAGACTTGGGCATCCCTAGCGTGTATGTTGTCGCTGCCTATGGGCAACTATTGCCACAAAGTGTGCTAGACATTCCTAAGCACGGTAGCATCAATGTGCATGCCTCCCTGCTACCGCGTTGGCGGGGTGCTTCTCCCATTCAAGCGGCGATCCTTCATGGGGATGATGCGACAGGCATCACCATTATGAAGATGAACGCGGGCTTGGATACAGGACCCACGCTGTCGATGCGTCGTACTCCGCTTTCTCCACAAGAAACGGGTCAATCTTTACATGACCGCCTTGCTCAAATGGGAGCAGATTTGTTGATTGAAACGCTTCCCAGCTACATAAACGGAGAGATTCAACCACAGATACAGGATGATACCCTTGCCACCTATGCACCACAAATTGAGAAGGAGCACGGGGCAATTGATTGGAATCGACCTGCTATTGAGATTGATCGTCAGGTACGCGCCTTCACCCCGTGGCCAGGTAGCTATTGTAGCTGGAATCAAAAGCGACTCATTGTCTTAGAAGGTGGCCCCATTGACGGGCGCGGTGAGGTTGGCTTGGTCAAACAAATGGGGAATAAGATTGTCATCGGCACAGCGGAGGGGCTATATGTGCCCACTCGCTTACAAATAGCAGGCGGCAAGCCCCTTCCCATCCAAGCCTTCATCAATGGCTATCGTCAATTTATGGGTTCATTGCTGAGCTAAACGCTATTGAAGCGGGTGTAAATGTGCGGTTAACTGCCGTGCCTGTTGAAAAGGTTGTGAACAATCTAACAGGAGATATTGCCCATCTTTTTGTGGATTGGCATGGGCATGCGTTGCCAACCGCAACTGAAAGCGGTTGACCACCTGATGCCCTCCCCTCACAGGGAGATGCCCGGAAACAATTACCTGTAGGGGGTGCTCGGCAACCATAGAAAAACATTCTAGGTAGCGTTCGCACACGCGCTGATACTCTCGTGAGCTGATGTCTTGCTCGTTGCGCGTGAATAAAAATTCCCACAAGAGCCTATACGCCCCAATATTTTCCGAGACAAAGGCGCGCAATAGGTTGTTATAGCGTGGGCTATGTTGGTCAGTCACGGCAAGATAGTGCAACACTGCCATATCGTAGCTCATACCGATTCTACTGGCATAGAGTTTGCGGGCATGGTCAAGGTCATAGTTCTCTAAAATGCGATCCATCTCCTCAATAACCATTTCATGGTCATAGTTCAACAAGGCGAGGGTGGTGCGCTTATCATGAATGATGGGCGTTGCCCCGGCATGATTGAGCATTACCCCGCCTCTTGTAAAAATCACGAATGGCAAATCGGTCAAGAATTGAATCACATCCGCGCGTCGATAGGTAGCATTCGAGGAACTCTCTAAGCGGGCAAGTGCAGCTTCAAAGGCGGGCGTATATTCCACCTCACCACGCGCGAGGGTTTGCCCATAAATGTGGGGCATTTCGTGGTTGCCACACAACATCATTACAGCGGATTTCCCCAATTGCTGCCGTAACCCCATTACATCCAGCACCATGTTCAAACTCGCGTCGGTGCCATTGGGATGGGTGGGGTGAATCAAGTCCCCCAGCATAATGAGGTACTGCACATCACCACGCTCATATCGCTTCAGAAATTGTGCTTTCACCTGGTAGTAGGCTTCGGCGTTGCCATGTAAGTCGGTGACAACCATGGCGACACCATCAGGTAATGTCAGCGCACGTTTCATTCAGTATCGTCTCACCTCAAATTAAAAGGGGTGAAACTTTCACCCCTTCAGTGTTGCCGACTATGGAAGAATTAGTAACCTAAAACTTGTACCACACTACGAACCGCATCTGCGCTGTAGTCCAACATGCCTTTTTCAGTATCGTTCAGATCCATCTCGATGATGCGTTCTACGCCCTTTGCCCCTAAAACAGCAGGCACACCGATGTACAACCCATCATAACCATACTGACCGCTTAGATATACGGCGGACGGAATGACGCGCTTTTGATCTTTGATGATCGCTTCTACCATTTCAACGGTTCCGGCAGCGGGCGCATAGTAACCGCTGTAACCTAACAAGCCAACGATCTCCCCACCCCCTTGACGGGTGCGTTGAATGATTGCCTGAAGTTTCTCGTCGTCAATCAATTCTTGCACAGGGATGCCAGCGACCGAGGTATGACGAGGGAGGGGCACCATCGTATCACCGTGTCCGCCCAAAACCATGCCATGAATATCGCGGACGCTCACACCTAGTTCCATGGCCAAGAAGGTCTTATAGCGAGCAGTATCCAAAGAGCCTGCCTGACCGATCACACGATGGGATTCAAAACCGCTTTCGTGCAAGGCAACGTGGCACATTGCATCCAATGGATTGGATACCACAATGATGATGGCGTTGGGGGAATAATGTGCAATTTCTTTGGTGACATCCCCAACAATCTTCTGGTTGATTTTGACCAAATCATCACGACTGGTGAATTGACCGGTTACGGGGTCTTTCTTACGGGGAACACCGGCAGTAATCACCACAACATCTGAATCTGCGGTTTCCGCGTAACTGCTCGTGCCAACAATGTTAATATCAAAATGCAATACAGGACCCGCCTCTAGCAAGTCTAAAGCCTTACCCTTTGCCGCACCTTCAACAATATCAACCAAGACCACGTCAGCAAGTTCCTTTGCTGCCATCCAAGTTGCACAAGTTGCGCCTACATTACCCGCACCTACAACGGTAACTTTGTTACGACGAGCCATTATTCAATCTCCAAGTGGATTAACATTCATAGAATTAAAAGATAGCACGCTACTTTAGCAAAGAATGGCGTGAAAGGGAGTAGCTAACCTTTCAAAATGAGATAACTATAATACGCGCTGTTGGTCTTCACGACCTTGAGACGCTGATAAATGGGGTGTCACACCCAGTTCATGCACCGTCCACGCCCCATCATTGGCGCGTACCAAACGCGAGTAGGATGTATTGGGGAGGGTATATTGATCGTCTTGGATAGCTTGATGGTCACTGAACAACATGCGCAATAAGAGGCGGATCGTCCCTCCATGAGAGACCATCGCCACGATTCCGTCATGGCGGGCAACAATCGCATCAAAGATTCGCGCCATTCGGATTTGCCCGTCACGTCGGCTTTCGCCATCAGGCGGAGCAAAGTCCATGCTACCGTTGATCCACTCGGCAAAAATATCAGGGTAGCGCGTGCGCAATTCATCCCCCGTATGACCTTGCAGAATACCCACATTGACCTCTTGTAAGTCGGCTTCAATCTGTACCGTTTGCTGTGAAAGCTCGGCTAGAGCTTGGGCGGTTTGATGTGCGCGTGGCAGATCACTGGCGTAGATAGCAGAAAAAGAAATAGGCGACAAGTGTTGTGCCAGTAACCGCGCTTGTTGATACCCTAACGAATTAAGTTCAGTTGGGATAGTACCTTGCCAACGTTTCTCGGCATTCCAATCGGTTTCTCCGTGTCGGATAAGGTAAACCTGCTCAACTGGCATAGACACCTCATAAGATTTGTATCACGTTTACACGAGAGTTCGAGTATACTGAATGCCTGAATTTAGACAAGAACCTATCTACAACAACGGAGAATGTTAACATGAGCCAACCAACTCAACAACCTTCACAAAAACAACTTCTAATTTGGCTTGCCATCCTTGGTGGAACAGGCTTTTTCATCATGTCAATCGCGCTGGGGGTAGGGGTCATACAGGGGTCGGGTGCTTCTAACAGTGTGATTAGCTTGTCGTTCTTCGGCGGTTTAGCCATGTTGATCCTCGCCAGCGTAGGTTGGTTTGGGGTAGCGCAACCTCATAAGCACTTCGACGACATCAACCAACCCCACTATACTGGTCATGACCATAACCATTAATGACTAAACTTGACCGCCACCCCATCAGCGATCGTCTGGATGGGGTACTCGTTCGGATGGATGAAGACCTGGCGTTGTGCGATGCTGTTCCCGCCCAGCACCTACACGAAGTCATTGGAACTGGGGAGTGGATAGTACGCTATGGCATTCCCTATTTAGGAAAACCCCATCTGTGCGTGGTTCCTGGCTTGGTCGCGCTTGATTATGGGGACTTGCTGAACGCTGAAGACGCATGGCAATTTCTACTGAGCAAAAGCAACTTGTATCCCCGCGGCGAGGTCTTTGGCTTTCGCAACGATGGGGAAGATGAGTTGATTGTCATCAAGAAACTTGACTTTAGCCTTGCTCCCGTCCCGTTGATCTATGCTTCGCCAGAGGAGACTCACCCCGTTGGCAAGTTAAGCCGTATCATCACTACTAAACCCTTACCCAATCGTGTCAGGCAATATGTAGCTTGTTTCTCAACTTTTGAAAGCGACTCCCCTCATGAATGACATGGACAGCATCTTCAGCGATGATTTGCCACCTGACCATCGTTCCGGCTTTATCGGTGTGATCGGTCGCCCAAATGTTGGAAAGTCCACCTTGCTGAACCGTATCGTTGGGCAGAAGATCGCCATCGTCACCCCCAAGCCACAAACGACTCGTCGCCAACAGTTGGGGATTGTCACAGAACCCCAATACCAGTTGATCTACATCGACACCCCCGGCATCCATGAACCCCACCACCCACTTGGGCAGTATATGGTGGATGCTGCCCGCAAAACCTTTGGGGATGCAGATTTGGTGTTGTGGATTGTGGATTTGTCCTTCCCACCGCAGATCGAAGATCAGCAAATCGCTAACATGCTAACGAATGTTCAAACGCCTATCATCATGGTCTTGAACAAATGTGACAAGGTGGAGCGAGAGCAACAACCCGCACGCATCAGCGAATTCACCGCCCTACTTAAAACTGAAAGTGGCTTGCTGGTCAGCGCGACACAAGGGGATGGGGTGGAAACATTACAGCAACAGGTGGTTGCACACATGCCACTGGGTCCGCGTTACTACCCTGCCGATCAAGTCAGTGAGGTGAATTTGCGCTTCATTGCAGCAGAAGTCGTGCGTGAAAAGATCATCCTCACCACGCATGATGAAATCCCGCACGCTGTCGCCGTTGGGATTGATGAGTTCAATGAGAAGGCAAATGGGAAATACGAAATTTACGCCACCATCTATGTCGAGCGCGACTCTCAAAAAGGGATTATCATTGGCAACAAAGGCGCAATGATAAAAACCATTGGCACACAATCACGCCAAGAGATTGAACAACTGTTTGATACATCGGTTCAGCTATTCTTAAATGTGAAGGTACTCAAGAACTGGCGCAACGACCAAACCCTGATGCGCCGCTTTGGGTACTACATGCCTAAAGAAGATTAGCGTGCGCTCAAGAGTTGGCGAGTTTGTTGAACATCTTGTTTGAGTTGAGCGATCAACGCATCCAACCCGTTAAACTTCAGTTCTGGGCGCAAGAAAGATTCAAACGTTAACTGCACCTGCTCGCCATAAATGTCTTGGTCAAAGTCCAGAATGTGCGCTTCAACCGAAAGATGGTCATTACCAAACGTAGGGTTCATCCCTACGTTGGTAGCAGCAGAATACCAACGCCCTCCCACTTGTAGCCGAGTGGCATATACCCCGTTGCGTGGAACGATCTTATCAGGTGGCACTTCAATATTTGCTGTTGGAAAACCAATCTGGCGTCCACGCTTATAGCCATGTATCACCGTTCCCGACAAGCGATAGGAATAACCCAGCAAGTCATTCGCCCCTTCCACATCCCCTTGTAGGAGTTTTTGGCGAACGGTCGTCGCACTGATGACTTGACCGCTTTGGTCAACCAAATCTAACGCAACAACCGTAAAGCCCACTTGTTGTCCATACTCGGTTAAATATGCCACGTTCCCTTGACGCTGATACCCCAGCGCAAAGTCACGCCCCACCCACAGCGTCCGAATTTGTAGCTGTGCCACCAACTGATTGACGAAGTCTTGAGCTGGCATGCGCATCACGGTTTGATTGAAGGGGTGCATCACCATAAAATCTAACCCTAGCGACTGTAGCAAAGTTGTGCGTTCAGTTTCCGTCGTAAGGTAGTAACGTGTGGGAACAACCTGTAGCACCGTATCGGGGTGGGGGTGAAAAGAGAGTAAGCCGGCATAACATCCGCATTTTTGAGCAGTTTCCACCAATTGCGAAATCAGAAACCGGTGTCCACGGTGAACACCATCGAAGACCCCAATTGCCAAAATGGAGGGTTTGTCTAACTGAATTTGCGATAGATCATGTGCATAGCGCATTCAGAAGTTATCCTTCGTTACTGAGAGGTGAAAACCTTATTGGGCTTCAGGTTGCCCTCGTCTGCTTGTAAGACCGCAATTAAACGATCATCTTGATCGAAAGCGATAACCACTTGATTGTCCAGAGGCAAGTCAGCGCAGATCGCCTGACCATTTTTAACCCGCTCTATGGCGCGTGCATCCAATGTAAGGTGTGGCAAGGGTAAGCTATTCGGAGAAGGGGGGATGATGTAGCGCGTCGGCTCGTTTGATTCCATGAACGTCTCTAACGCGACCGCCTGCTCAAGATTGAACGCACCGCTTTGGGTGCGAACTAGACCACACAGATGTGCCCCCACCCCCAGCGTTTGTCCCAGATCATGAGCGAGGCTACGAATATAGGTGCCACTTCCGCAATGTACGGACAAGGTTAGCAAGGGGTTTTCAAACGATTCTATCGTCAAGCTGTAGATGGTCACAGCGCGGAACTGTCGCTCTATAGATTCGCCTTCACGTGCCAACTCATACAACTTCTTCCCGTTCATTTTGACCGCGCTATACATCGGCGGAAGCTGTTGGATGTCCCCCGTAAACGCGCTCAATTGGGCTTGAATCTCCGCCATCGTGATCGCTGTTGGATCGGTGTAAGTGAGGACGGCACCCTCAGCGTCATAAGTTGCTGTGGTTTCCCCCAACTTTATGCAGGCGCGATAACGTTTACGACTGCCCATGACATATTCGCTTAAACGGGTTGCCTGCCCAACACAAACGACCAACACCCCACTTGCGAGTGGGTCAAGCGTACCTGAATGACCCACCTTCTTGATGCTGAGTTTACGCCGCACGCGACTGACCACATCATGGCTCGTTAAATGGAGAGGCTTGTCAATGTTGATGAATCCATACGGCACAGCAGGGAGCTTATTCAATCACCAATTTACCTTCTTGTACAACCTTATACAGCATGGGCAAAACCCGCGCTTGAGATTCTGCTAAGTTTCCCTGTAACGTTGCCCCTGATGCTTGTGTATGTCCCCCGCCCCCCAACGCCAAAGCAACCGAGCCAACATCATATCCCTTTTTGCTACGGAAGCTGACTTTGACTTTATCTTTGCTCTCTAGCTCAACAAACACCACCGCGATCATTGCTTGGTCAATGGTGCGCAA
>CAIRDJ010000307.1 GCA_903877335.1 uncultured Chloroflexota bacterium
AAACATACAAGGTATGCCCTCGCACTTTGTTAATCCCCACCACTTGAGGATTCTCCCAATCGTGACCATGATGAAAAACAAATTCTCTTTTCATAAAATTCCGCTTCCCTTCGTAAAGAAAATAGGCGAGTTATTGCTAACCCGCCTATCAAATCATAGGATCAAATCAATTGCAAGATTACAGGCCAAAACCGCCCTCTGCCACCAACTGCCCATCAACAAAAAACTGAATGGTATAGAACCCGTAGTCCTCACCGATATTCATGGGCAACTCAAAAACACCCGTCTCTCCGCGTGTCCATTCTTCGACATAGCGCAATGTAGGATATTGCAAATCATCTAGGTAGACCCGTACCGAGAAGACTTGTCCATCCTTCATACCCTCAAAGTTAGATTTAAGGGTGATGGTTTGCGAGCCACTATCCAAGTAGTCAACGGGATCGTCGGGGTTTTCCGCTGTGGGGCTAAAGACCAATATCCCGTCAAATTTAGCATCTACAACGGTTTGAAGCGCACCGAAGAGTTCCAGCGACATGCTCAAAGTCTTGATCTCACTGGATTGTGCGATGATCGCTGCTGTTAATTCAGGCGATGGGGTCATCGTTTCCTTGGGAGGGGCTTCATCGCAATAGTCATCGGTGAAACAGACCGCGAGATAATCCAACTCTAGCAAGGCGATATCAAGGTTGCGCCAGAAGTCAACAGCGGGTTGTTGTCCCGCAGCAATAAAGCCGTTGTATTCAGCAGTAGCAGCGTTTAATGCCTCGTCATAAATAGCGACGGAGCCTGCAATGTCGCCACTGGCGAGCGTAGACCGACCCTTATCGAACAGGTTAATCCAATCCCCTGACTCTGCCCCTAGTTGTGAAACGCGGATGGCATCTGCAAAACGCCCTTGCAAGTAGTAGATCTCTGCCAAACCTGCAACGGTATCCACTTCGCGTTTGCCAAATTCGGTCACCGCTTTTTCATAATCAACAATTGCCAAGCCAAGTTTATCCTCGCCTTCTGCATTGCCATTATCACGGTAGTCAAAGCGGTAAGCGATGGCACGCGCCACATAAGCATCCTCATAATGGTCTGCCAACTCAATCGCTTTGGTATATTCTACCGCAGCTTCTGCAAATAAATATTGAGAAGCCAATGCACGCCCTTCGGCATAATGAGCCATGGCTTCATCAGGCAAAACCAAGATTTCTTGGCGGTAATTATCAATGGTAGACGAAATGGACCACACAATAATGATGAAAGACGCAAACAAGATCATCACGCGCAGGCGAACATCCGTGATGAGCGTGACTGAAAACCCTAGTAGAATTAGCGCCAAAGTTAACCATGCCAAGTAGTTGGTATAGTTATCTGCTTTTTCATCCCATGCACTGGTCAAATGATTGTAATTCTTAAACTTTTCGGTTTTGAAAGTCAGTTCACGAATGAATGTATCTGCCTCAAATCGTTCGATTTGGGGGCTAGTGGAAAAGTCAGACGGATCAGGATAGTATTCTGTGCCCATCAATGGACTGAGGGTTTGCAGGCGATCCCGAACAACTTGCGCACGCTCTTGCTCGTCCGTGTTTTCATATAAGCCACTGTTATAGGCGCGCGTATCCCATTCTAACCAAAGACGGTAAACTTGCGTCCAGGCGTAGCCGGCTTCCATCTCCCCCACCGTCTGCACGCGCGTAGCTTCAATGAGTTCTTTTTGTGCCAAGGTTGCAGTTTGAGACACGCGCAAACCAGCATCGCTCTCCAAAGAGGCGATCACACTGGTCACAACCGCCAGCACAGCAAATATTAAAGCGACAATACTCACAAACGTATTGGCAGCAAATAATGGACGTTCCTGTGTTTCCTGGAATTGTTCAGACATAATCGCCCCCTATGCCATGAAAAATTGCAAATAGATGGTGTAGGCAAAACTTCCTACGAACGTTATGACCCCTAGCCCCAAGAATGAAAAACGCAACACACGCCGATCTTCGTGGAAAATGGAGGCAACCGCATAACACGCCAAAGAAGCGGCTAAAACAGTGAAGATGTTGTTGTAAATGCGGATTCTTCTGCGGTTGGCGTTCGCCTCGTCAAACCACGGTTGCGCATCAAGGTCATACTCACGAGCAGATTGTGCTTGGCGGGTTTGGAATTCGCGCTCAACATCATAACTGCCATCCACGTTCAAATATTGACCGGGGAAGAAATAGCGTGATTGGGCGGCCAATGAAGCGGACTCGTCGAACTGCTCGTTCAAGCGAGAAACGTCTTCTTCACTTGCTGAACTGTCACCGAGTTGCGCCTCTAAACTATCCGTGTAAAGCTGATGTTGAAGGTAGTAGGTGTAAATGGTTTTGTTTTGAATCGCTTCTGAACGATTAATGATCGTCGTGCGTTCACGATTCAGCAGCGCAACAATCCCTACATAATCAATCGGCTCAATATCAATCAATGTTGCAGACCAGGCGGCAAAGGTGCTATAGATTGCGGCAACGGTCAGCAAAATAGCTACAATAATTTCTATTGGCTCAAGCTCGTCAATTTCTGTTAATTCAATGCCTTCGGCAATATCGGACATGATTTCCTCTCCCAAAGCGACTTAATTTGCGAAACACATTCAAGAGATGTATCACAAATGACGATACATCTCTTACACTTCAACTCATGATGGTAGCAAGCACACCTACCCAGAATAACTAGCCTCTGCGTCCAGGACGTGCTTTTTGTTCATCGCTTCCGCCACGACCAACACGGGCTACCCCTTCTAGTGCGCTGGCGCCTTCTGCAAGAAGGGTTTCAAAGCCGGCATCAAACTGGACAAATAGCGTGCCCGCTTCCAAATCAGTGGGCAACGTCGCTCCACCCTTGCCACCTTTACCGCCCTTGCCACTATCAGCGGATTCTTCGCCGAGTGGGAGGGTGTCGGTAATCATCCCTGTTACCACCATCTCACCGCTGGTAGCATCAAAGGTGGGGGCTTGCAATTGCAAGGTATAGATTGCCGTTTCAAGTTCCAGAACAGCTACACCTTGTAACTGATCGGCTACATTGGCCCAACTCAAGGCGAAGGTCGCAGCATCGGTACGACCAGCGTCAAAATAAGGAACAGTCAATAGCCATGGGATGTAACTATCGACACCAGTAAGGGTTAGGGTCATGGCTTCTTCAGAACCGTCAAAAGAGGCGGTTTCAAAACCAATGATATAGCTACCATTCACTTCTTCTGCATCTTGAGCGAAAACACTGCCACCGAAGGCAAAGCCCAACATCAGAACGACCAACACAGGAATGAGGTGGAATCTACTTTTCATCTGCTTACTCCAAACGTGCACTTTACTAGATTAAAATTTTGCGTTGCTTAAGATGATACCAAGAAAAAGTAAATTTTCTACCTGAAGTTCGTTGGATTTTTAGAATCTATATGGATTCAACACACTTAAGACACACCAGAATTTCCCCATAAGATAACAATGATTTGCGCTCGACTATGGCTTGAGATCAGCAAGTCACCACGCCATCAGGGGAGTGACTGACCTCAAGTCGACGTAACAGGGTAGGGGCGGGGAAATTGCCCCCGATCAAACTCGTGCACGATGTGATACCACGGCGCATCGTCCGACAAATT
>CAIRDJ010000308.1 GCA_903877335.1 uncultured Chloroflexota bacterium
CCGTTCACGCGCCCATAAATCCCACTCGTCAGCAGGTTTTGGGCGTATGCGTCATAAGCATCGGAGCCATGCACCGCCCCCGTTTGCTCAAAGCGGAAAATCTGGGGGAGGCTAAACAGGATCACCCCCCGCACCAGCAGGGCAAGCGTCAAGACCAGTAGCAACTTATGGCGATGGATGAAAGCCAACATCATCACGCTCCTTTGTGGGCAAGGTTGCCTATTTGAGTTCTGCCGTATCAAGCCAGATGGTGGTCGGTCCGTCGTTGTGGATTTCCACCAACATCATTGCCCCGAAGATGCCATGCTCCACCCGTTGAATCCCTTGTTCGTGCAGGTGCTGGGCGTATGCTTGCACCAACGGCTCGGCATGGTCAGGTTGCGCCGCCTTGATGAAGCTCGGACGGCGACCTTTGCGCGTGTCGGCATATAGCGTGAATTGACTGACGACCAACACGCCCCCCCCAATGTCTAGCAGGGAGCGGTTCATCTTGCCCTCTTCATCCTCAAACACGCGCAAGTTAACCGTCTTTTGTGCTAGAAAGTGCGCCTCCGCTAGGGTGTCGTCATGGGTGACACCCACCAGGGCAACAAAGCCCTGCTCAATCGCGCCTGTGAGGGTATCCTCTACCGTCACAGAACCACGCTTAACCCGCTGAAGTAAGACTCGCATGGGAGCTATCCTTTCTGTTGGTGACTAGGGGGTGTTATTTTGTGGGGCAGATTGAATCGTCCGTCGGCGATCGTATGCCGGGGATTCTTTCATGCGTGAACGCCAATATTCGGGATGGCTTGGATCGGTGAAGCGTTTGAGGTCAGCGTGCGGTGTCCAAAACGTTCCATCGGGTAATTGGGTGCGCTCGTTGAAGTTTGCTTTGTCCAACTTGGCAAAGGTTAAATCTGCTTCAGACAAGAACGCGCCCTCAAGGTGCGAAGCCACCAAATCGGCATGGCGCAAGTTTGCCCCTGTGAGCATCGCCCCTTGCAAATTCACCCCAGACATATCGGCGTATTCCAGTTTGGCGAAGTATAGCTTGGCTTCTGACAAAATGGAAAAGTCCATCTTGGCATACGAAAGGTCAGCGCGCCCAAGTTTTGCCCCCACTAAGTTTGCTTCCTCAAGCATCATCTTGCGCAATGAACCGTCCTTGACCGCGCCGAGTGCGTTCAATTCATCCACCGCCTGCAACGCCAATCCGCGCTCACGTGCGCCCATCTGGCGCATCAGGCGTTGCTTTTCTTCTTCTTTATCGCGTCGTTGGTTTAAGCGGTCAATGATGAGAATGGTGATGGCAACGCTGAGCATTTCTGAACTGACGTTGGTGTAGAAATCCTCTACAAAGATTGCCCAAGAGAAGCCCTCACCATGGATATAACGATACCCGTTGTACCCAATCACCACGGAGGCAACCAACAACAGCACCCCCACCTTGCCCACCGTGAACAACCAATTGAACGCCCGCTCAATTTGATGGCGGATTCGATCGAAGCGACTATCTTGTGACTTTTGCGTCGTAATGGTCATGGCATTTTGCTTCCATTAGAACAACTTAACCAAGTGTCCACGTAGTATAGCGCATGATAGGACGTGCGAGATTTCATAAACTCATGAACTTTATCATGTGATCGGCAACCTGTGTGGCGGTGTCGGGTGTCCAATGGACTCCATCGAACGTGTAGAGATAACCGTGTTGTGCTTGGGCGGTGTACCAATCTTGCCAACCGTTGCGTTCGCGCTCCCCAATTTGGACGATGTACTTGGTGGTTAAGGGGGGGCGTTCCGGAATGGGTTGGTGCGTTGGGTTTAGAAGAGCAGGCAGGTTGAGATAGGGAACATCGAGTTCATCCACAACTGCTAACACGCGGTCATTGTAATCATGCCATGCCACATCGACGGTTGGGTTCACCTCCAGCGGTTCAAGCGCAACAAACGATTGAATGTCGTGAATATACAACTGCAACAAAATCTCGCGGTAGGTCTGCTCAAATTCATCCGCCGTCACAAAGCCGTTCGCCAAGTTCATCCCCTTACGGTAGTAGGGGCGTGTGTCGGGTTGGGAAAAACTAATGACATCGTTGCCCCCCACCATCACCAACACTTGATCGGGTTCTTGTGCCAAAACATCCCGCCCCAAGCGTCGTAACAGGTTGATCGAGGTGTTGCCACCTACCCCGGCGTTGATGATCTCGTGGCGGTTGCCCACTTGCTTGCGCACTGCCTCAACATAATTCCCACCATATCCGCCCCACGTCAGGCTATCTCCCAAGAAAATGACTCTGCTCAACTGCTATCAATCCTTTGTATGATGTTCGATGAGGATGCTTGTTAAATGCAAGCTATGTTGGTAGTGTAACATGGTATAAGGGAGATGGATTGGGTCTTGTACAGTTTTGATAAAAAGCATCCAGCACTTTTTAGCCACTTTTCATAACGATCATCTCCAGCATGTTCTGTAAACTCTCCACAAAGATTAAGGGTACTTTCTTGTAACTTATGGACAGAAAAAAACTACCGGATACACTCATCACCACCTACCTAAAGTTGACCAAAGAGCACTTTAAGCCCGCTTTCATTGCTGACGATAATATGCGTATTTCAAAATTGGAGAATCCGGATGTGCGCTACTACCGCTTCATGTATTTCACTGTGGGTGAACTTTGGAACTGGACAGACCGCTTGACGCTTTCGGATGATGAGATCAGACGGGTGTTGAATGATGAAGCGCAGACCATGTTTGTCATGTATTACAGTGGCTCTCCGGCGGGATATGTCGAGCTACAAAA
>CAIRDJ010000309.1 GCA_903877335.1 uncultured Chloroflexota bacterium
AGAAGCGAGAGTCAATCCTGTTCGTCTCATCCTTCACCAGATCGAGCATCGCCTCGACCATCCACGCTGGGGTAAAGACTTCACCGTGGTCGGCAACACGTTGTTTGGACTTGATTTGATTCATAGGGTATCATTCACATCTATAATAATTTTGTGCTGTATGGTTAGCAAACCCTGCTTATCCATATCATGCACCCACATGGACAATCTGGCTATAATGCTAGGATAACATTGCTTGACATCCATTCTATCATGAGAATTGAACGCTAAGATATTCAATCAATTTAGCAACGATTATTTAGCGCAGGTCAGCGAACCTTGCGCGACTGTGTTCAAACCGCCTACCGCGTTGCGTCACGCATGCGGACGACCTGCCCTGCTTGAATGGTTGGCAAAACGGCTTTAACTTGTGGCATTAAAGGAAGCAAACTCTCCAACTTGTTGGTATGGGCTGATATGACGATGAAGCCAACTTGTGCCTCTACCAGCACCTGTTGATATGCGATATTGCCATCTACGGTGATGAAAACATCGTAAACACCCGACATGAGTTTGAGGAGTTCGCCATTTTTTTTACCTGCCCACCCTGCTTCAGGGACGGTTTGAACATCATATTCCGCTAGTTCACGCTTCAACTTGCGTGGTAGACACTCATCAATGAGTATCTTCATGGGCAACCATCGCACTGATTTCATGCAAGAACTGGAGGATTTGTTCACGGCTGACAGAGGGGAAATCATCCAAAAAAGCATCAATGGTTTCACCCGTTGCCAGATAATCCAGCAGGTTTTGGACAGGGACGCGCGTCCCAAGAAAAACGGGGATGCCCCCCAAAATCGCCTGATCTTTGATCGTCACCGTCTTCATGGTCATGCACTCCTGACTACAACGCTTGTGATGAGTATATCACAACCGCACGCGGACGAGCCAGCGGGTGCGCTCGCCGTTGAACAGCGAGGGCGTAACGGGCGTGGTGATTTGCTCATAGGCTAATGGCATCCTCCAAGACAGCGTTCATGAAGCGGTCAGGGTGGGCGTTCACATCATCGGTGATAAGGCTCACCTCACAATCGAGCAACGCTTTTAGATCCAACCACAATCCGACCAAATCGAACACACTCACCCCTACTCGCGCAGTGACCAGCAGATCCACGTCGCTGGCTGGGGTGGCTTCGCCCCGCGCCACACTGCCAAACACGCGCACGTTATACGCGCCGTATTGATCGGCAAGTGCCAAGATTTCTCCACGACGGGCGCGGAGCATCGCTAAGGTAGGGGGATGGTTAGGCATAGCTGATCCTCTTATTGGCTAAGATGCTTGGGCAAATGTGCGTACTTCCACCTGCACACCCGTCTTCACCGCCTGTTCTGCTGTGTGTAACAGTTGTGTGGTGGTGGCTTCGTCAAGGTAGGACTCCCCACAGTTTTCACACACTTGGGCGGGGACGTGCTTAAAAACAAGGGTACTCGTGCCTCGCTCTAGCGTAACCGTCACTGTCCCCAATGAGGTTGTTCCTTCTTTGCAAATGATACAGTTCATCATGGTGAGTATTTATTTTTCCTCTTAAAATCGGAATCCCAGAGAAATGGGTCTGGTTCATAAGCAGTGATAACGATGGTTTGCCCCTTATCATCATCGGCAACAACAACATGTAATGGGCGTTTCCCTTGCCAAGCCAGCACTAATCGACTTGGAAAAGGTTTATCATCAAGGTATTCACGAATGATTTCCCCATGCTCAATAGTGTGATGAACATCCTCTGTACTGATATTCCGCTCAAACATTTTCTGGATAGCATGAACACGAAATACCAAAGGTTTCATTTTTCTTTTCTCGGTTTAATCTAACACACTCCTGACTACAACGCTTGCGATGAGTATATCACATCCGCATGCGGACGAGCCAGCGAGTGCGCTCGATTACGAGGAAGCCCTGCGCCTCCACGCGCCCCTCGTCGTGTAGCCCCTCGCGCATGACTTCCATCGCCACTTCTAATACTTGCTTCACCTGCTCGTTGGTGAGTTTTTGCTGGGGAAACTTTCCGCGCCGAACCCGTCGTCCCGTTTCGGCAATCATCTGAGTCAGGTTCAACGGCGTTTCACCTCGCACGGAATGACCACGGTCTGCTGGTCAGGTGGGGGGCGTCGGTCACGCGCGATGGGGAAAGTCCGTGAGCAGTTCAATCTTATTGGCAAATTGTCACAATTCG
>CAIRDJ010000310.1 GCA_903877335.1 uncultured Chloroflexota bacterium
AGCTCATCAAAGTACCCCAATGCCCTGCTCCCTTAAAGCACGCATCACCTTATCGGGGGTGAAGGGTTGATGATTTAACCACACACCGGTTGCATCATGCACCGCTGCCGCAATGGCCGGGAGCAAGGGAATCATGGGCATTTCTGCCATGCCACGTGCGCCCCAAGGTCCAATTGGGTCGGGATATTCGAGGATGACAGACTGTACTTCCATAGGCATATCTAGCGCGGTTGGAATGAGGTAAGTGGACAGGTGTGGGTTTTGAATCACCCCTTTAATTGAGACCAAATTCTCCATCAGAGCATAGCCTAGTGCCTGAGCAACCGCCCCTTCCACTTGCCCTTCCACTTGTTGCGGATTAACAGCACGCCCAACATCGTTAACTGAAATTACCCGACGCACCCAAATTTGCCCCGTCTCAATATCGACCTCAACTTCAACGACTTGGGCAACATAACCATAGGCGAAGTTGGGTTCACTGCGTCCCGTGAGCGGATCATACGGCGTGGTCTTGGGGGGGCGATACAGAAATTCGGCTTTGGCAGGACGTTCTTCATCTTGCCATTTTTGTAGGGCAAGTTGCGCCGCGCCCCGAATGGCATTCCCCGCCATGAAAGTCAAACGAGAAGCCGAGGCACTCCCAGCGTTTTCGGTTTTGGCAGTATCAGCGGTGAGCAACCGCACCTTCTCAAAAGGTACTCCCACAGCATCCGCCGCCATTTGCACCATCAACGTATGGACACCCTGCCCAACATCTGCTGCTCCCTGCCGAACGATAACCGTCTCTATCTCGCCTTCACCGTACAATTCTATTGCCGCCCATGAACGTTCGGGATAGCCGAAACTAAAGCCGATATTCTTGAATCCGCCGGCTAAACCCACCCCTCGTCTTAAGTAAGGATTATCGCTACTCAGACGGATGGCACGCTCCCATCCATGCTGACCACGTTCCCATCCGCCGGCAGAACCTGCTGCCTCGAATACTTGAGGCATGGACACGCCTTTGGGAAGAGGCGTTCCCACCGAAAGGATGCTACCTTCCTGTATGGTGTTGCGTAGCCGTATCTCCAACGGGTCTAAACCCAGTGCCGCGGCAAGTTTATTCATCTGCCCTTCGGCGGCAAAAGCAGCTTGCGGTGCGCCAAAGCCACGAAATGCGCCGGTGGGGATGTTATTCGTGTAGACTCCAAAGGTATCAATTTTGACATTGGGGATTTCATAAGGACCGGTTGCCATTAAATTGGCGTTACCCATCACTTTATTGGAGGTGTAGTTGTATGCGCCGGCATCGCCTACCAAGCGCGCTTCGACAGCAATCACCTTGCCTGCACGGGTGGCACCCCACTTCGCCCAGACTGTGATGGGGTGGCGTTTGTGATGCCCGCGAATGGACTCCTCTCGATCCCAAATGATCTTGACCGGCTGGCGCGTTTTCTGAACGGCGAGGGCAAGAATAATTTGAACAGACATGTCTTCACGTCCGCCAAACGCTCCGCCAATTGCTGGATAAATAACACGGATTTGATCTTCCGGAAGGTTCAAGGCATGGGCAATTTGTTCACGGTCTTCATGCGTCCACTGTCCCGCAACCACAATGGTGATGCGCCCCTCTTCGTCGATGTAACCTAACCCAGCTTCAGGCTGTAAGTAGGCGTGTTCTTGGTAGGTTGTGGAATATTCCCCCTCCACGATCACATCAGCTTGTTCAAAAGCCGCGTCAACATCCCCAAAGCGAATGCGATAATGACATAGAATGTTATTGGGGGTGTCGGCATGAAGCTGGGGCGCACTCGCCAACATTGCCTCTTCAGGATTGAAGGTAGCTGGCAAATTCTGATAATCGACCTCAACCAATTGGGCGGCCTGGGTAGCAATTTCAGCCGTTTTGGCAACCACCACCGCAACATGATCCATGTAGCAGCGGACTTTCGTCCCACCCACAATGGTGCTTTCAGGTCCACATAAGACAGGTTGATCTGAAATGACCAGACCATATTCATTGACAGGAACATCAGCAGAAGTTAGAACCGTGATGACCCCCTCCAACGCCAATGCGCGTTCAAGGTTAAGGGATACGACTTCAGCATGCGCCCGCTGGCTATAAACAATCTTCGCCCAAAGCTGATCGTCTCGATCGATGTCGGCAGGATACACAGCTACGCCTGTAACTTTCCCAACAGCGTCAATCCGTTGCACGGACTGCCCAATTAACACGGTTTCTTCCTTTGGCATGGCATCACCCTTCAAAAGCATTCAAGCTAACCTGATGTACATCAGTGATCCGATTACGAGTGCGTTCAGTCTCTTTGAGCATGATTCGACGTAGAATGGCAATTGCAGTTGCATAAGTTGCCATCACCCCTTGGTAACTCAAACTTTTGCTTAGGTCTTGCCCACGATACAAAGGGGTATCAGAGGCATAATGCAAGAAGCCAATATCGAAGGGTACGCCATACAGATTGACCACTTCATTGAAGGGGTGTCGCTTGGGACGGAAAGATTCGTATATAGAAGAAAGATAGGGACCTGCTTCCATTTCAATATCGGTGAAGCCCTCCCGATAGAACACCCCCATGTAACCAGCATTTTGCAAGAAAGTTCCTGCCGCGCTAATTGCCTTCTGGTTATCTAATACACTTCCGCTCAACATGTATGGAGAAACATCCGCCGCCCTAAAGCAGTTGTTAAACAGATAGGTATTCTCTGAATGTTCATCATGTACCACGTTGGGGATCATCACATCATTGATGCGTGCGTTCAGCGTTGCCGCTTTACCCATCACGTACACCCCCAGCAAGTGCCAGACGTGCTCGCTCACCCTATTGAGAAGCTCATACGCCCCCAACCCCAGCGGATAATCAATGTTGAGGATGATGGCATCGCTGTATTGCAGATAGGAGACATCAATTCCCTGGCAGATGCGATGATCTAATTTGCTCACATCCAATTTTGAGAAGTCAATCACCTGCGCTTCAACATCAAAAACGAAGTCACTGATGGAGCGATAGATTCCTGTGCGCTGTTCCGCCTGCATGAGTTCAACAGCTTTTTCAGGAAAGTCCGCCAAATAACTTTTCAAAGCAAAGTAGAGAAAGTTTTCTTTGAAAACCTCACCCACTTGAGAGTGCAGTCGTTCATACTCTCGAAGCAACGCTTCATCGCGCTTGGTTTGAACATAGTGCAACAATTCTTCTTCGTGGTCGCGCACATATCCGCTTAGCATATTGGGTAAGGCGTGCGTATTGCTAGAAACAAAGTAGACAGGGCGTCGCTCAATGTCCATTTTGCTCTTGGTGAGTTGTTCTTGAATGCCAGACCACCACGTGTAAGTAGCACGCCGATAATCAGCTAAAGAACCAGCGACCATACGAATCCGCATGTTCTTCCGCTTTTGCTTGATCTTATGCAGGGTTTGGTAGGGATATTGCCCAAATACTTTCAAAAGTCGGCGTAAGTCGGTCGTCTCTAGTTCTAGCAAAATCGCCAACTTCTGTGCCCATTCATCAGCAGGCGAGCCATCTTGGTCAGCCCATTCGGCTAAGATAACTTCTCCATCGGAGGTGTTCAAAGCAAAGTGAATCTTGTTCCATTCGATTTGATAGGCGGTCAACATGGGCACCAAATCATCAATATCAGAGCGGCTGGCAATGAAAACTGCCATTAACCCTTTTCGGTTGTAGAGGCTTCGTCGCCGACGTGCAACAGCACGCACTTGTTCCCATGTTTGAATGTCCACGTAGCCTGCATCTTGAAAAGTGCGGATGGACTGCCCCATTAGAATCTCGTCAGTTTCATCAATGCAGGCAGGCAAGCGGGAGATGCTGTAGATCAAAGCAGATGTATCAACACGGCTCTCGGTTGCATAGTGATGCAATGAGGAGTTCATCCCCACATGTGTGCGCTCCAAAACTCCGACATCGACCGTGGTAGTCGAACGCAACAATGAGTAGTATGTTCGCATGTAAAGATCGATTGAATCGTGCATTGTCTTGGGTACAGTGCGTTCCATGGCTTCAATCCTTTCTAGGTTGTTTTAGCAGCAACTATTCAGTTTTTTGACGACATTCTACTTTCAAAGTGTGGTTTCGTCTTTCAGCGAAAATATCCGTACCTTCTGCATTCACGTGACGATTCATCATGTTAGTTCTTTCTCTGAGTATTCTCCAAGAGAATGAAGAGCGTCGATGATCTTGTAGTAACCTGTACAACGACAAAGGTTGCCGCTGATGCTTTGCATCACTTGAGCATGACTGGGGTGCGGATGCTCTTCGAGTAATTTTGCACCCGCCATCACAAAACCGGGTGTGCAAAAACCACACTGAACTGCCCCGTGTTCAATGAATCGTTGCTGCAATGGATGTAATTCTTCACCGTGTTGTAACCCTTCGATGGTGGTTATTTCGGCAAGGTGGGCACGCGGAGCTGGCACCATACATGCCATGACCGCCACGCCGTCCAGATACACGGTACACGCCCCACACTCCCCTTCGGCGCACCCCTCTTTTGTGCCCAGCAACCGTGCATCCTCCCGAATCCAATCGAGAAGCGTTTTATGTTGCCCCGTCGCAATGAGATAGGGTTGTCCGTTGATTGTGGTTTGAATGGGTTGGTCAGCTGTATGGGTGGCAGGTGCAATCAAAGCGGATTGAGGTGAAGACTTCCCCACCAACAACACTGGATCGGTTTGCCAGTCATAGGTCATGGAAGACTGCAATTGGCGCAAGGCGCGATAGAGCAACGTCCCTACCATCTCCGAACGGTATGCTGCCGTAGAACGAATGTCGCTAATGGGTTGTGGAATTTGACGTGCCATCCGCCCAGCTAGACGCATGGTCTCGTCGGTCAAGGTTTTGCCAATCAAGAACTGCTCTACTTCTGGCAGGTGAATGATGGTTGGGGCAACACTCCCCATCGTAATAGATGAAGCGCGGATGATTTCCCCATCAAAATCCAATATAGCAGCAACATTCACGACCGAGATGGCTTGAGCGCGACGTAGCCCCAGTTTGATGAACACTGCTTTACTACTCGTTGGAAGAACATCAAACTCAATTCCCACCACCATTTCACCAGGCTGTAACACAGTAGCGCGAAACCCAGCATAGAAGTCGGCAAGCGCGACAGAACGTTGCCCATGAAGGGAGGCAAGTATCACGGTGGCGTTCAGTGCCATGAGGGGGGTGATGGTATCATTGGCGGGGGAAGCTGTGACCAAATTCCCCACTAGCGTGGCACGGTTACGGATTTGAGGCGCACCCACTTCCCAACATGCCTGCACCAAGAGCGCAGCATGCTGATGTAGGCGTGAATCCGCCACAACCTGATTGTGCGTCACCATTGCCCCGAGATAAAACCGTCCCGCATCCAAGCGAATCTCTCTAAGTTCATGTACGCGACTGATGTCTATCAAGGTGTCCAGAGTGGGACGCTTGCCACGCTCAATCTCTAGTAGCAGATCGGTTCCGCCGGCAATAATGCGCGAGTGGAGGGGATCGCTGGCAAGCAAAGTGAGTGCTTCTTGAATCGTGGTGACGTTATGGTACTTCTTCCACATGCGATGTGTCTTCTCCTACGGTGACTGACGAGCTTCAATCTCTAAAACTGTGAATGGATTGACGTTAATAATACAAGTCTGCTTGTACTGCGAGCGTACCACTCGGCGACGATCCCAAGTATGCACATGCCCATGTAATAAATAACGGGGTTTATACCAATTCATAAAACGCAACAAGCCCTTAAATCCTTGATGTGGGCGATCTTCCAGATCATGAATTCCTCTTGGTGGAGCGTGTGTCACGAGAATATCCAATCCGCTTCGCACCAATTGATTCCACATAAGAATCGGTGCCGCACCCATCACTTGTAGTTCCAACTCAGATTGTGTGTATTGAATTGGAGACGAATTATAGCGCAAGCAACCCTCCAACCCGTATAAAGATAAACCCTGATAAATGAGTAGTTGCTGATGAAGATCATCCCCGCCGGGTGGCTTTTGGATGTACTCTTCATCATGATTGCCCCTCACGTACAGCAGTGGAACATTCAAGATCGTTTGAATGAACTCCAGATAATCCACTTTCATGTCACCACAACTGATGATGAGTTCAATGTCGCTGTAATGACGGCGCAAATTCGCCGTGCTTTCTAGCTGTGGGACAACAGTATCACTGACGCAAAGAATCTTCACGAAACAAAACCCAAAAACATTCTAACAAAAATATCGTTTTACGATTGATGAGCCAAACGCATGGGTTTACCGGTGCCCCCGCGATACACCATAATCATTTCAGCCAGAATACTGACGGCGATCTCGGTCGGGGTTTCTGCTTCCAGCTCTAAACCGATTGGCGCATGAATTCGTTGTAGGTCCGCCTCGCGCTCCCCTTGCTCTAACAATGCCCGTCGGGTTAATTCCCAGCGACGTTGGCTTCCGATCAAACCGATATAGCGAGAAGGTGACTTGAGTAGTGCAGGGATGAGCTTGAGGTCAACTGGTAAACCGCGCGTGACCGCCGCGATGTAGGTATGGGGTTGAATGTCTAGCTCATCAGTAATGCGAGCAGGATCACACACAATGTAGCCATCTAGGTCAGGCACTGCATTGGGATGACACAGATCCGCGCGATCATCCACCAGCACCACCCGATAACCTGACCACTTCGCTAAACCCGCCAACGCCTTGCCCACGTGCCCAGCACCAATCACCAAAACCGTCATTGGATAGCCAAGTGGCTCAACAAAAATCTGCGCCGTTCCGCCACATACGCCGGGGTCGCCTGCTGCAAGGTTGTTGAGGGTGTAACTTTCAAGGCGTGGTTGACCGTCGAGAAT
>CAIRDJ010000311.1 GCA_903877335.1 uncultured Chloroflexota bacterium
CCGAGGTAGAGGGTCTCAATTTGTTGCTGAATGACATCTGGTAAGTCTTCTGCTTGTGCAGGAAAGGACAAAACATCGGTGGGCTTGTTGACCTGTCGGAAATTGCGGTTTAGCTCTTGGATGCGTCGGTTATTCACCACCTCTACCCCAATCTCACGGTTGCTGGGAACAGTGTGTTGCATCAAGACCGTGGTGATGGCTAATTGTAGGCGTTGTACATCAAAGCCATAGCCCGCTTCGTTATTAATTTCAATATGGTAGGACATCACTTTTCATCCGATTGATCAATTGCACTGGGTTCTAAACGGGGGAGAGGAGGAACTTCTTCGATCGGGGTGTTGTCCTCATCCGCATCATGGGGAATATCAGTGCGTTGTACCGTGCTGCGTGTGGTAGGCGCTGCTCCGTTTTGTGCAACGCTTGCGTCAACAACCGCTCCAGCTCCCAATAGGGTGGTAGAGCGTTTGGAGAGCGGCGTTTCTGAGGTCACGCTGATGCCTGGTGGATAATTGATGCGCGGGTGAAAAGTGGCGTGCAACATATCGACAAATACCTGGCGAATGACCTTGATCTCGTTGGAAGTTAAATGCGACTCATCCAATTGGTTATCACGGGTTTTGCTCTCAATGATACTTTGCACAATCTCCCCGATTTCTTGTCGATTTCGGGGGCGGCGCGCCCGCACGGTGCTTTCACAACTGTCTGCCAACATCATAATTGCTGTCTCACGCGATTGGGGAATGGGACCGGTATAGCGGAAATCCTCTTCGTTAACAGAATCGGGGTCGTCGGCTTGGTCGGTCGCCTGACGAAAAAAATACTCTACCCGCGTCGTGCCGTGATGCTCACGGATGAAATCTCGAATTCGTGCAGGCAAACGGTACTGACGGGCAAGTTTTTCACCCTCCTGCACATGCGCAATGATGAGGTTCGCACTGCGATAGGGGTCTGCCATCGTATCATGTGGGTTGCTCTCTTCCACTTGATTTTCAATGAAAAAATAGGGTGTTACGCTTTTACCAATATCATGATACAAGGCGGCAACGCGCACAAGCTCGGCATTGCCTCCGATGGCACTGGTTGCCTGCTCTGCTAAGTTCGCCACCTGCAAAGAATGTTGATAGGTGCCGGGTGCTTGGCGCAAGAGCTTTTGTAAGAGCGGATGATTGGGTTGGCTAAGTTCGATCATTCGCATACCAGTGGGCAGGTTGAACAGTACCGTGATGATATACAACCCAGTGATGGAAACCGCTGCGGAGAGCACCCCATTGATGAGGCTATAGGTGAGAAGTTGGATTATCAGGTCATAACCTTGCCGGTCTTGCTGCACTCCGAAGTGGAAAATCGCGCTCACTAGGATATAACCCATGGCGATGATCGCGCCGGAGAAGAAATATTGATTCAAACGCTCTTGACGGCGTAAGGACAAAATTCCCAAAATTCCCCCAACCCCAACTAAGACGCTATGTTCAAGTTGTTGGGATTGCATAAACCCAATCATGATCGAAAACCCCAAGGTCGCCATGATGCTCACCTCGCCGCCCACGACCGACACCAGCAAAAGTGACATGGCAGCTGTTGGTAACACATAAAACAATTCTGTGGGGATGATGCTGGAGCCAAGCAAGAACACCAAGTAGATCACCGCGCCTAACAAAATCATGCGCGGTTGTTGATATAACTCATGGGCATAGCGACTGATGAATAATCCCATCATGCTGATGATGACGATACTCAACAAGAACGATTGAATCGTCGCCACTGATTGATTGCGTGCTTGTTCTGTTGCAGAGACCTCTAACAGACCGAACTGTTGTAACGCCTCTAAGTCTGCTGCCGTGATCGGTTCGCCAGCACGCACAATGGTTTGTCCGCGCGTAAAACGGCGCACGATGGGCGTGAATTCTGTGGCGACGCGCTGTTTAGCGAGGGTGGTTTCGTCTGGGTTAACAAACCAATTCGGGCGAATTAAGTCTTTGACGATCGTCGCAATGACCAACGCCTCTTCTTCAGAGAAGCGAAAACTCACTTGGGTTTGTAGACGAGATTGGATACTGACCACATCTGTTTCGCGGATCGGTTGTTGCATAACGCGAGTTAATAATGTGATGACTTCCTCATCCACTAGTCGCCAAGTTTCATCATTGGTGTTTAGAATTTGTTCAAACTGACTAGGCTCTAAGCGGAGGGTGGTGATCCCCTGTAAGTCTGTTAGTTTTTCTTCAGGCGTGCCGTAAGGGTCTCGCTTGATGTTCTGGATGTAGTCCAAAACCAACCGAGTATACTCTGCCTGCGTTCGCACGACCCCACCATCGGGTGCGTCATAGACATCTGGGGTGTTGGTAATGGCGCGTTCACGCTCGAGTGCGGTAATTACTTCGCTGACAAACTCAGCTGAGCGTGGCGCAAAGATATTGCGCGGGGCGACGGTACCAACCTGTAACCCGACCAACGAGCGATCCACAAAGGCAATTTTGGACGCAAGAATGAAGGTGGTGAAAACAGAAAAGATAACCGCCGCCGCAACAATTCCGAGCGAATGCACCGCGCTTACTGTGCGTTGTGAGGGGATATGAAGGCGTTGCTCTAAATACCCGGCGACCCACTCGGACATAATTAGCCCTGTAACAACTCGCGCACCACTTCGTTAACGAGTTTGCCGTCAGCTTTGCCTTTGGTTTGGGGGGCTAAAATACCCATCACCTTACCCATCTCTTTAGAGGAAGTGGCACCGCTTTCTTCGATCGCCTTCTTCACCAGATCAACAATCTCCTCGCGCGTAAGTTGCTTGGGCAAGAAACGCTCTACGATTTCTAACTCCACCTTCTCCGCCTCTGCAGCATCCTCACGCCCATTCGCAAGTAATTCCTGAATGGTATCACGACGCTTCTTGGCTTCTTTCATGACAATGCTGGCAGCATCTTCCGCAGAAACTTCTTTCTGCGTATCAATTTCCACCTGCTTAATTGCATTCATGGTCATGCGGATTACGTCGCGGGTGAGCGTATCCTTGTTCTTCATCGCTTCTTTGAGCTTTTCCGACATTGCTACTCTTGGGTCTTCCATAGAATTTCTATCCTTTACGATTAGAGAGGTCATGACTCCGTCACGATTATAAAACAAAAGTCACTTGATTGTGGCTATCAATTTGTTGGGATTTGAGCGGGAGTTCGTACTAAAACATCATCAAACGCCACTGACACGCCAGATTCGCTCACAGTTTCGATGAATATCCCGATCTGTCCATATAGGGGGGCTTCCAATCTATAGCGGTCTTGTAGTACGCCGCCACGACATTCTCCCCCGTAGTAGGTGCTTTGTGCGGTGGCATCGGTGGGGATGCACAATAGCAAGGGTTGCTCGTTCACGTAGAATGAAATGATGTTGGCTCTGCTTATCACCCGTAGCGTATTTTGGGTTGCGCCGACCCCTTGAATAATGGCAGAGCTATCCATCCAGGTGCTGATGATGCGGTTGCCGTCAGGGGTTTGTTCCGTTAGTTGGTAGTAACCATCGCTACTGATATAGAAGCGGTGATAGTGTTGAGGGTCAATATAGCGGAACACCACCCCAAACGCATTGTTCAGCGGTCCCGCCAGCACTTGCGCCCGCGCCTGGTAATCAAAATCGCGGAAGCGGTGACGCATCACCGATTGAATCGAAAGGGGGGCGGGCGCGTTTTGATCCAGCGTCAACCAGAGCGCATCTTCTTTGGGCGAGATTGTTCCACCACGCCGATCTTGTTGTAGCCACTCTTCCGCAAATAAGCCCCCGTCAAACGTAGTGGCATATAGGACCGCGTGGGGCGTGGTGTTCGATACCACATAAACAAAACGGTGAGATTGGGTCGCAAGCCCGAAGGTGAGGGCGAACCCCACTAGCCATGCAATGGTCACAAAGTAACGTGGCATTATTCTCCATCCGAAACAGTAAACTAGCCCCGCTATTGTAGCATGTTCTCGCACGCACAGAGCGAATGACCGCTCAGGCGGGTGTGTCAAGAACGATTATTGCATGTGCTTGACAGTCGATTCCAAAAGCCACTCACGCAGGGCATGGGCAATCCATCCCGAGACAATCATCAAGAAGAGCGCGGAGAACGGCACGATGAACCCCAATGCCACGATGAGCTGTTGCGAAGCGATGAATGCTCCCACTCCGCCGCCACCGCCCGCAAAACTCAGGATATTCAGGGGCAGTTGCAGGGTTTGTGTGCCCAACGACGAGATGCTGTTGATGATGAATAAGCCCACCAGTCCATATACAATGGCACCGCTGCGGTTATTGGTGCGCTCTGAAATATACAAACCCAATGCGCTGAACAAGCGCACGCGCCAGATCGGTTCGATCACCGCCTGCCAATAGGTAAAGAGAACCCCGATCGGAATCCATAGCACCCCAAACAAGGTATAGATGCGATAGCTTGGCGAATAGATGCAAACGTACAACCACGCAGTCAGTCCAGCTAAAATTCCGATGACGCTCAACACGATACGAATGCTCACAAGCCAAGCCACGACGCGCCATGTTCGGCTAACAGAGAGAGACTGCAACGCATCCAGCACGCCCCGCTCATTCATGGCGAGGCGCATTAAATCCAAGCGTCCGCTTTCGCGCTCTCGGCGCACCAATCCCACCGCGTTAAATACGCTATAGAAATCGACGGAAAGCGACAAGAATAGGAACCACAGCACGAACCCAACGGCGAGGAACACCAAGACTCCCGTCACGACGGCGGCACCATTTGGGTTGACAGTGCTTTGTAACCATCCCAGCACGCCCAAAAACAGCATCACCAAACTCATCATGGCGGTCGTCCACAGCGTCATCACGAAATAGCGCCGAACCCCCTTCGCATGGCGAATCCAGTGGACGCCGCGCACCTGCATGGTATACCACTTATCGGTCGAGAGTCCTAAAATGCCTGCTCTACGAATTTGATCAATGAGTGTGTGCATCAGATTCATCAGGTCGTCACAATTGCAAAAATACCTTTTTGCAAGCATGATACCACGATCATGGTAATTGCATCCCAGTAAATGACATGAACCAAACCATTACAGAACTAATTTTGACAACTACGGTGGTTTTACCTTACAGCGGTCTTTGCGAATTAATTGCCCACACAACCGAAGGCGCGGGCTACTTTGAGCTATTCTACGATGACGAGTGGGTCGCTTATTTTCGAGTGGGGCAAGATGGCATGTTGGAGACGTTGGCGGATGAGCAAGAGGGTAAGCAACATGTTACCTATCCCAGTTTGCCCCCCACCGCCCGCCTGCCAGTAGCTCCTGCTTTTCCGCTGGCGCATTTTCGTTTGTGCTTACGGCGGGGCAACCGTTTGGATGAGCGCGTGGATGAAGCGAGCCTTCCCCTCAGCATGCCCCAAAAGCACTGGTTAGCCCAACGCTTGCCCCGCGTTGGCTCGCCTTGGGGGATCATCGGCTTGACCGAGAATAGCATCCTCTCCG
>CAIRDJ010000312.1 GCA_903877335.1 uncultured Chloroflexota bacterium
CCTCAAGCCGAGATCAACCTCATTCAAGAGGCGCGTTACCTTAACCGCGAGATGACCCCACCCGCGACCTCCATTCGCAACGCCACCTCGCTTGAACGCGCACTTGGCACGGTGACGGACGTGATTGGGCGGTTGATTGTGATTAGTGGCTTGGGTGCGTTGGTCATTGGTGGGGTGGGAATCATCAATACCATGTTGGTGATGGTGCGCCGCCGTACCCTAGAAATTGCCACGCTCAAAACCTTCGGCTTGAAGGGGGGGCAAATCGCCACGCTGTTTGTGTGGGAAGCGTGCTTGTTGGGCATTGGCGGAAGCGCGTTGGGGGTGATGCTGGGCTATGGGCTAGGAGGGGTGGTCAACCGCTTCGGCGAAGCACTCGTTCAGCAGTCGCTCGTGTGGCGGTTCTACCCCGAAAGTGGCATCTACGGTATGGTGTTGGGGCTTTCCATCACCCTTGTCTTTGGCGTGTTGCCCGTCCTCACGGCTACCAAAGTGCGCCCTGCCATCGTGTTGCGCCCCAACGAAACCCACATCGTGAGCGCGGGCATCGTGCAATCGTTCGGGGCATTGTTGCTGGTGGTGCTGTCGCTGGGGGTGATGGTCGGCACGATCTTAGGGGGCATCGTCACGAATAGCTGGTGGGGAGATGTGCTGGTCGGGCTAATTGGCACCGCGATTGGCTTCATCGTGATTGGGTTGTTAATCGTGGTGATGTGGGTCTTGGTGTGGCTCATCAGTCGTTTGCCCGCCTTCGGCATCATTGACCTGCGCTTGGCATTGCGCAACCTGACGAGCCGACGCTGGCGCACCGCGACCACGCTCCTTGCCATCGCCGCAGGCATGTTCGCCCTCAGCGCGATCACGTTTGTGAGTCAAGGCGTGCGCGAGGTGTTGCAGTTCCAGATCACCAGTAACTTGGGGGGCAACGTTCTAATCTTCCCCTTCACCAGTTTATTCTTGAACGCAGACCTGGCGGAAAGTGGCATCAACGCCCAATTGAGTGCGCTGGACGGAATTGTTTACCGCACCCGTCACGACTTCTACGAGATGAAGATCGAGGCGATCAACGGTGAGCCTTATCGTTCCCCGTTTGAAGAGCTTGATCGAGAATTTGGCGGATCGAACTTACTCGGGCGAGGCATTCGGACAGACAACCCCTACATGAACAATGGCGTGGTGAGCAGTGGGCGCTCGCTCACCGCTGATGACACTGGCAAGCCTTATTTGCTGGTGCGCCCCCCCACCGATGACCCCTTCGGCAATGGTGAGGCGCACATTCACTTAGGAGATCAAGTCACCGTGAGCGTGAATGACAGCGACGAACAGATCACGCTCGAGGTGGTGGGCATCTTGGCGGATACCCCCAATAATCTGGGTAACGCCCTCGTCCCCTTTGGGACCCTCACCGCGCGACCGAGTGCCAGCTTTACCGTGGTTCAAGTGGAGGATGCCTTTTTGAATGAGACCTTGCTCGCCTTGAGCAATCTGCCCCTCGCCTTCGTCTTGGACATCTCCTTCATTGATGGACTCATCACGCGCTTGGTGGAGCAAATGAGCGCGATTCCCACCGCAGTGGGATGGCTGTCGCTGTTTGCTGCCGCCACGATCATGGCAAACACGGTGCTGTTGGCAACGTTGGAACGGCGTAAGCAGATTGGTGTCTTGAAGGCAATCGGGCTAAAGACGCGGCGCATCATTGGGATTATGCTCTTGGAGAATAGCGTGATCGCGCTGTTGGGGGCAACGCTGGGCTTGGGCATGAGCGGACTCATCACCGCGCTCATGACCGCTTCGGGGTTGGGGAACGCCATCCCGATCCCTTCCAATGCGCTCCCGCTCGCCTTTTTGCTGGTGGGCATCGCAGTGGTGATCTCGTGGTTGTCCACAATGGCAAGCGCACGAGTCATCACGCAGGAAGCGGTCTCAAGCGTGTTGCGCTACGATTAGCAACAAAAAGCCCCCTAAATAGGGGGCTAGAATAATACCTAAACCAATTGGACTGGTGGTATCAATGAGACTAACGCAATACTCTTACTGCGCTTGCTTGCTTGCCCTTTTTACCGTCGGTGATTTCAAACTCTACTGGATCACCGTCTTTTAAAGTACGATACCCATTGCCGTCAATTGCGGAAAAATGAACAAAAAGATCAGGACCACCGTCTTCGCGGGTGATGAAACCATAGCCCTTATCGGCGTTAAACCACTTTACACTGCCTTTTACACGAGGTTGTTCTGCCATATGTAAACACTCCAAGACTTATATGGCGGATAAATGTTGTGGCATCACTAGAAGCCAGTCTCAATGAGGGAACTCACTTTGATAAATCGGTCGTTCTTACTAACAACTCTTTCCCCGACTTTCAAAAGCAGAAGTGAAGAAGCGTGCGTAGCATGTCTGACTTAATCGTGCTGGTCTAAAAATACCTACTATAATGTAGCAAATAATTACACCCTTGTCTAGGTATATTTTGTGTAATATCATATTACAACTCACAAACCTTGTCCTGTTGCAAGCGGCGAGGAGATGCCTCCCCAACCGCTGACGGGCAACGTGTTCAATTCCTCGCCCAATGTTACAATGGTGAAGACACCCAACCACTTTGCGCCATTAAAGTTGACTTGTCGCCAAGCATTGCCGCGGCACCATCCCACCTCTTCTAAAAGTGTGCCGAATGGAATCTGTGCCAGTGATGCCACGGGTGAAAGGCGCGATGTGGAGTGTAACAAACCAACGCATTGGCAACCCTTCCCTATCACATGGTTTGTGATGCTTCCCAGCTTAACCGATTTTGCTGGTCACGTTCTACAAAACAATCCTCTGCAACAACCGCACAGCTTGAAGTTCTTCAAAAAATGATTAAGAATAGTTTAACAGCGCTGCAATTTTGTTTAAAATCTACGTAAATGCCCCTCGCAAGGGGCGCAATCTCATTCTTAACCCTCATGTTACAATAACGTAACCTATTGTTTCACATTTATAACTGGAAATATGGGAATTCTGTGACAACATTTAGGACATCACCATAACAGGTGAAAATTTTACGAAAGTTTCACGATCGAAAGGAATATTCCACATGACCCGTATCGCTAAAATCGCTCTCATCCTTGTAGCTCTGTTCGCTCTCGTTGCAGTTGCTAGTGCAAACACTGGTGACCTCAGCTCCGCTTCTAACAAGCTCGCTACTCTCAACGAATGGGCGAAGTTCCATGGCATCTCCACCTTCGGTGTAACTGGTGCTGACCTCGACCTCTACTTGCGTGCAGACGGCACACGTGTGACCGGCTCTGCCACCTCTTTCTTGTCTTACCACCCATCCTGCGCACCCGACACCCGTGTAGGGTCTGCTGCAGTCGCTTCTTTCTCTGGTAAGACCGCCGAAGCAAGAGGCCGTATCATCAGCACCAACACCTACATCATTGACTACGCCGGTGTAACTCGTTACCTCTGCGGACAATAGTTGTTGTCGTAAGACCATCTTTTGAGGAAGCCCCCTTCGGTTGAAGGGGGCTTTTTGATTCCCGTTTTGGGTCGAATGGCGTGTGCGTCGGTGAGTTGCGCCCCCACCACCCCGGAGCGACGCGCAACGCAACACTGCGCATCCAACGCATCCCCATGTCAAGCCCATTGCCTGTCACCACGCGCACCAATTCAAACCCTATTCATCCGAATGCGCTTTTTAGCGCTGGCAGACTTCATGCCCTAACGCTGGGGGGCGCAAGGCGGAATAGGGCAAGTAAGCACACATACGCAACCACTATGAGCGTAACCGAAACCAGCGCGGTCATGTGAAAGCCGAGCCATTGGTAGAGCAACGCTCCCGTGACCGCCCCTAGCATGTGTCCCGTTTGACTGGCACTGTAGGTTGCGCTCAACAGTTGAATCCGAATGGGGGGGGCAACTTCGGTCATGAACGCCAAGCCCGCCACGACCGCCCCTTCAATGAAGATGAACATCCCCCCTAACACGACGATGACTCCCCAAAGGGCAAAGGTGCTAAAGGGCAAGAGCAAGTAGCCCACAATCGTACCCAGATAGCACACATTCACAAACAAGCGAATCCCCACGCGGTCACTGCCAAACGCCACCAGCAATTCACCCAGTGCTTCGGCAACGGCAATCACAACGGTGGTGACAACGATGATTCCTAGCCATCCCCCAAAGCGATCATTGAGCCACGGCGAATAGTTGATGAGGGTGATCTCGCCGGCGAACGAATACAAGCCGGTAATCACCGCTGATAAAATCAAGCGCGGGTCACGCATCCAGTGCGCGGGGCTTGACGGCAGGGCGGTTGGATCGGTTGGGTTGGGGTGCGCGTTTGCTGGAACCTCGCGCCAGATCAGCACGCTTCCCACCACAAACGCCGTCCCCAAGAAGGCGAATAATCCGCTTAACCCTGCCCAGCGCAACACCCACGCCCCCACCACACTAGAGGCAATCAACGCCAATGACCAACTCATCTCGATCAAGCCCACCGCAAATCCCCGTTGCTGATAGGGAATCTTGCTTGCCACCAGCGATTGCACAATCGGATCAAAGACGGATTTAATCAAGCCAGAGACGATGATGAGCAGGGTATACGTCCATAAGCGCGGGTGGACTGCCGCGCCAAACGAGGCAAGCATCCCGAGCGTACACGCCATCAACAACGTCACGCGCGAGGGGAACGGATGCATAATGGCGCGGTAGAGCGGTGCGCCGATGCCAAAGCCCGAACCCAACCCAACGATGCTTTGGATGGTGGTTTCTGAAACCTGAAGTTGTGTGCTAATCTGTGGGATGAAGGGATAGCTAAAGCGTCGCAAGATATTGATGGCGGTGCGTGCCACCATCAAGGAAAGAATGAAACGTAACATAATCTACAAAAAGTCTCGCACCTTACCACCATAGTCTATCACCTTAAAGGAGTGAGTTACCTTTGGCAAGTGTGGGAGATTCCATTTTATAAATAGGATAAGCCTGCAATGTAGGCTACAATACGCGCTAATCCATTTGCTGAATCGCTAAATCTAAGGAAGAACCTACATGACACTCACCATTTTCAATGTGATGGGGCGTGAGAAACAAACCTTCACACCTAATCAAGAAGGACATGTCGGAATTTATGTGTGCGGTCCCACCATCTATGACCATGCCCACCTGGGACATGCCAAGACCTATGTCTCATTTGATGTGGTCGTGCGCTGGTTACGCCAACATTACACCGTCCTCTACGTACAAAATCTAACCGATGTTGGGCATCTCTTAGATACTGGCGAAGATCGCATCTTGCGCAAGTCCCGCCAGATGCAAGCCAAGCCCATGCAGATTGCTGATTTCTATGCGCGAAGCTACCTAGATGATATGCGCAATCTATTGGTGCAACCCCCTGATATTCAACCTCGCGCGGCAGGGCACGTGCCCGAACAAATTCAAATGACGCAAGAGCTGATTGACAAGGGCTTCGCGTATGAATCCAACGGGAGCGTCTACTTCAGCGTAGAGGCAGATGAAGACTACGGGAAACTTTCTAACCGTCGCGTAGAAGCCCAAGAAGAGAACACGCGCAACACCGCCGGCATGCAAGAAAAACGCCACTCGGCAGATTTTGCGCTGTGGAAGAAAGCAGAGCCAGAACACATCATGCGTTGGAATAGCCCATGGGGCGAAGGGTTCCCCGGTTGGCACATCGAATGTTCGGCGATGGCACGCAAGTATCTGGGCGCGAACTTCGATATTCACGGGGGCGGGATTGACAACATCTTCCCACACAACGAGTGTGAGGTGGCACAAAGTGAAAGTGCGAACGAGGTCCCGTTTGCCAACTATTGGATGCTTGTGGGCAGTTTAACCGTCGAAGGCGTGAAGATGTCCAAGAGTTTGGGTAACTTCTTCACCATCAAAGACGCGCTTGACCAATATCGCCCAGAGGTCATCCGCACCTTCATTCTTTCTGCCCACTACTCTAACCCGGTGGACTATAGCCCGGACTCTTTAGAGGCGGCAAACAACGGGTGGGGGCGCATCTATAACGCCGTGCGTGAAACACGTCGTAAGATGAACCATGCCCCCGAAGGGAGCGACGGGCACGGCTTTGGCACCCGCATTGATGAGGCACGCGCCCAGTTTGTGGAGGCAATGAATGATGACTTCAACGCCCCCCAAGCCGTTGCCATGCTTCAAAACTTCACGCGCGAGGTGAACGCGCTTTTGAATGGGGAGGCAAGCGTTGGGCTAGAAACGTTGAGCGCGATCAACACCTTCTACAATCAATATGGCGGTGAGGTCTTGGGCATCATCCCCAGCGTGGACGAAAGCGTGGGGAACAATGCCGAGCGCGAGGGCGGTTTGATTGAGCTACTCATTGAGATGCGTGCCAATGCGCGGGCACAGAAGAACTATGCGGAATCCGACCGCATCCGTAACCGATTGAGCGCGTTGGGGGTTCAATTAGATGATCGTCCTGAAGGCACTGTTTGGCGGGTGGAATAAACCTGATGCAAGAATTTATCTATGGTAATTGGGCAATTGTTGAGGCGATCCGCGCTGGTCGGCGGGTATGTGACCAGTTGATCTTGGCGGATGGGGTGGAGGAAAAAGGCACAACTGCCGAGATACTCGCCCTCGCCAAAAGCAAGAACATCCCCATCAAACGGCTTCCCAAGCGCATCTTGAACGATGTCACCAACGATGGCAACCATCAAGGGGCAGCGTTGCGCGTGAGTGGCTATCCGTATGTACAACTAGAGGACATCCTTCAGACGGCGGAACAACGCAAAGAGAAGCCTTTCATCCTCCTGTTAGATTTGCTCAAAGACCCGCAAAACGTGGGCGCGCTCATTCGCACGGCAGAATCGGTGGGGGTGCATGGCATTGTCATGCAAGACCGTCGCAACGTGGACATCACGCCGTCGGTGGTGAATGCGTCGTCTGGCGCGGTGGAACACATGAACGTGGTACAAGTCACCAATCTGGTGAGCGCGATGAAAGAGTTGAAAGAGGAGAATGTGTGGTTGGTGGGTTTTGATGGGGCGGCGGACATCCCCGCCTTCAACAAGACTGACCTCGACATGCCGATTGGGATTGTGCTAGGGAGCGAAGGCGAAGGGATGCGCCGACTGGTCAAAGAGACTTGCGACATCCTCTTGAGCATTCCCATGCGCGGTCATGTTGCCAGTTTGAACGTGGCAGCAGCCGGCACCATTGCGCTTTATAGCGCGTGGCAAGCGCGCAACTGGCAAGGATGGCAACAAGTCTAACAGGATGGTAGCATGGCATGAAACCCATGTTACCCAGCAACCGTAACCTGTGTCGCTCGTCTAAGCTGAAAGCAGGGGGAATGCGTCATGACGAAAGTTGCCTCCACACTTTATAATGGTGGCTATTGTGGTTCAGTAGCATGAAGGATGGATCCCATGAACAAACCTAACGCACTGTGGATGATCGTGTTCAGCCTGCTTGTGCTGCCTGTTGTGGCGTTCGCCCAAACGAGCACGCTTGTTTCTCCGACAAATCTTTTGCCTGCGAGCTATCGCCTGGATGGATTTTCCTACATTCCGCAATCGTGGAATAACTGTGGACCGGCGACGCTCACGATGGGGCTAACGTTCTTTGGCTATCCCAATGACCAACACACACCCGCCCAATGGCTTAAGCCCAACTACGAAGACAAAAATGTCAGCCCTTGGCAAATGGCAGATTACATCAATACCGAGTTACCCGGCACCACCCGCGCGATGGTGCGCTATGGGGGCACACTAGAACGCCTCAAGACGCTACTGGCAAATGACTTTGTGATCTTGATTGAAGCCGGTTATGACCCGCCCCCCCATGATTTAGGGTGGATGGGGCATTACCTGCTCATCAAAGGCTACGACGACACCACGCAAGAAATCATAACCAACGATAGCTACGATGGCGAAAGCCTTGCCTACAGCTATGAACACATTGAAGAGTTTTGGATGCACTTCAATCATGTTTACCTCGTCCTGTATGATATTGACCGAGAGCAGGCGTTGCTCGCCTTGCTAGGGGACGATGCCGACCCCACACTCAACGCACAAAACGCGCTTGCCTTAGCGCGTCAACACGCCACCGCTGACCCAACCAACCCCTTCGCGTGGTTCAACATGGGGACAAATTTCACCCTGCTACAGATGTATCCCGAAGCTGCTGCTTCTTACGATCAAGCACGCACACACGGGTTGCCGTGGCGCATGCTGTGGTATCAGTTTGGACCCTTTGAGGCGTATAACGCGCTGGGGCGGTACAACGATACCATCGCCCTAGCGCAAGCGAACCTCAGTGATGGGGGCGGGCAATATGTGGAAGAAACCTTCTACTATGCTGGGGTGGCGCGTGAAGGCATGGGTGAAACCCAACGCGCTCTGGACAACTACAACGAAGCGTTGCTTTTCAACCCAAACTTTGAGCCAGCGCGCATCGCACGCGATGCCCTTTTGGCGAAAAACGGGTGAGTGACAAGGGGGGGATGATGCTCTTCAACAGTGAAGGAAATGGGCGGTGGATTGCCATTGCCGGTCTGATGGTGATTTTTGGGACGTGTATGGCGTTCTTGGTGCTGGTCTTGGTGTTGACCAGCGTGTACAGCGGGCGCAGAGTTGAGCTTGGCAATGGGCGCGAGGTGGCACAATTCAACGCGGGCAACATCTTTAATTGGGGAAATGCGCCTGCGCTTCCAACCGCCCACCCCAATACCAACACGGTCACTTCCCCCAACACCGCAACCAACACCAACTCTACAGGAGCAACCTATCTCCCCACTTTGAACGGGTATGCGGTGGCGGATACGGGCTCGCTCACCAGCGCGTTTGATTTTCTGGCGGGGTCGGGGGTGTTGGGGGCACAAAGCGCGTCCAGCACCACCTTTTCCGCTCAAAGCCTCACCCTGACTGGCATTGCCACCAGCTTCTTAGTGCAACAGGTGGATGATTTCATTGCTTGCTATCGTCGGGTAGGCGCGGTCAATGCGCAGGTTTACATCCTGTCCGATATTGCGACGCTGTTGAGCGGAAGCACCCCCTCGATGGGGGCGGTGGCGGTGGTCAATCAAGATTTGTTGCGCAATAACTTGCTGGCATGTGCGCTTCAACCAAATGATCCTAACTCCTTTTCTGCACAATCCGCCGCAGCTCAACCGTGTGGCAACATCGGTAGCTTCGTCAAGAACGGGCAAACCCTCACGTATGTTTACGCGGGCACGGATGCCACCTTCTGTAACCAAGTTCAAAACTATTACACCGCGCTTGGGGGTTGAGCACAAGATGTTTCTCACAATGAACTCGTCCCAACGTTTCATGGAACAAGGCTATTGGGTTGTCCCCAATGTGCTAGACCCAATCATCGATCTGCAACCGCTCAAGGATGACTACGCCCACTTACTGGAGCAAGTCGCCGAGCGTGCCTTCCAAGCAGGGATCATCCCCGATCGTTTTGCCGAGTTTCCGTTTGAAACGCGCATGGGTAAGCTCCTCAGCACAGCACAGACCAACCTGTTCAAGGCGTTTGATATTTGCTTGCCGAATGAACCGCTCACGGAAGATAGCCCCCTGCATTTGAGCGAGGCAATCTTTAACCTCTTGCGCAACCCACGCATCCTAGACGCAGTGGAACAGTTGATCGGTGGGGAAATCTACAGCAACCCCATTCAACACGTCCGCATCAAACCGCCGCAAGCCGTGCTTTCCACCAACCGCCTCACCAGCACGCTGGTTCGCACCACCGGTTGGCATCAGGATCAGGGAGTCTCGCGCGAGGTAGCTGACCAAACCGAGATGATAACGGTTTGGGTGGCAATCACCGATGCCACCCTCGAAAACGGGTGCTTACAGGTGATCCCCTACAGTCACCGCGAAGGCATGAGCGTGCATTGCCCCTCCGACGAAATGACCATCCCGCCCCACTTGTTGAATGGTGAACCGCTTCCCGTCCCGCTCAAGGCAGGGGACGCGCTCATCTTGCACCGCTTGACCAAACACGCCTCCTTGCCGAATATCAGCAGTGGCATCCGCTGGAGCTTTGATCTACGGTATCAACCGATTGGGCAACCCACCGGGCGCGATGAGTTGCCGGGCTTTGTGGCGCGAAGCCGTAACAACCCCGCGCAAGAGTTGCACGATTACGCCGAATGGGTGGCACGTTGGCAGGCAGCAAAAGCACGCTTGGTCGCCCAATCTTTCCGCGAGAAGACACACCGCTGGAACAGTGATGCCCCAGCGTGTGCTTAATTAAACAAGATTGTATTGTTTCTATCATTGAAAGGGTTTATCCAGATGAATGATTTTCAACCCCTGCCCCACCACAAGTTCACTTTTGGGCTTTGGACGGTGGGCAATGTCGGACGTGACCCCTTCGGTCATCCCACCCGCCCCGCGCTTTCGCCTGTTGAGATTGTCCACCTGTTGGCAGAGGTTGGCGCGTATGGGGTCAACCTTCACGACAACGATCTGGTGCCGATTGATGCCACCCCCGCCGAACGCGATCACATCGTGGCGAACTTCAAAGCTGCCCTAGCGGATACCGGCATGGTTGTGCCGATGGCTACCACCAATCTGTTCTCTGATCCCGCTTTCAAGGACGGCGCCTTCACCTCCAATGATGCACGGGTTCGCGCCTATGCCCTGCAAAAGACCATGCGCTCCATTGATTTGGGCGTAGAACTGGGGGCAAAAGTGTATGTGTTTTGGGGCGGGCGCGAAGGGACAGAATCCGACAGCACCAAGAATCCGCTGGATGCCATCAAGCGCATGCGCGAGGCGATGAATTTCTTGTGTGCATACGTGCGCGATCAAGGCTATGATCTCAAATTCGCGCTTGAACCCAAGCCCAACGAACCGCGTAGCCACATCTACATGCCCACCGTCGGGCACATGCTGGCTTTCATCTACACGCTCGATCATCCTGAGATGGTGGGCTTAAATCCAGAAGTGGCACACGAACACATGGCAGGCTTGAACTTCACCCATGCGGTGGCACAAGCCCTCGATGCAGGCAAGCTATTCCACATTGACCTGAACGATCAACTGTTTGGGCGGTACGATCAAGACTTCCGCTTTGGCGCGGAGATGATTAAGCAGGCGTTCTACTTGGTCAAGCTGTTAGAAGATAGCGGCTATGATGGCAACCGTCACTTTGACGCGCACGCTTACCGCACGTCCACGCTTGAGGATGTCAAAGCATTTGCGCGGGGATGTATGCGCACCTATTTGATCCTCAAGGACAAGGTGGCGCGCTTCCATGCTGACGCAGACATTCAAGCGTTGTTGGCACAAATCCATGCCGACAAAGGGGAGTTTGATTATTTGAAGGGCGGTTACAGCGCAGAACACGCACAACAACTGAGCGCGACCGCGTTTGATTTGAGCGTTTTGGGCGCCCGCAACCTGCCCTATGAACAACTTGACCAGCTCACGATTGAACTGCTCTTGGGCGTGCGTTAGCGCGTTGCCACAGCTACCCGAAACAGATCACTAGCCAGAGACGGCAATCAATGGCTAGTGATTTCCCCGCTAGGCGCGGTCGCCAACGCGACGCTCGTTCCCCGCACGCAGGCGTTGAATATTGCTACGGAAGCGGTAGAAGATCAGTCCATCCAAAGCCAAGATATACACCGCATAGATCATCGGGGTTTGCCCCAAGAACATCGAGGTGAAAGCCATCATCGAGCCAATCACCACCGTCACCAACACGCCCAGCGACATCAGGCGCGTTTTCGCCACGATGGAAACGAACATCACCACACTCGCCACAATCACCCAAGGGGGCAAAATCATGACGGCGGTGCCCATCGCAGAGGCAGCACCTTTGCCCCCACGCAACTTACCCGTCACCATCCATGCGAAGACCGACCAATTATGTCCAGCAATCGCCACGATAGCAGCAAGTAGGGTGATGGTGTCATAGGGTTGTGGAACAAG
>CAIRDJ010000313.1 GCA_903877335.1 uncultured Chloroflexota bacterium
GCGTGAATCGTTTGATATGTCCGGTGCGAATTTGGTGGATGAGGTGTCTACTACCGAAGCCTATCACTGGACACAATCCAGCGATCAACAATGGTTGCCGTCAGAACATACACCCTCTTCCACCTTTGCGCCTCATGTGGTTGCTTATGACTTTGGCGTGAAGCACAACATCCTCCGCTTAATGACGGATCGTGGGTTAAGGGTGACGGTTGTGCCGGCACAAACCCCCGCTGATGAAGTGCTGGCGATGAAGCCCAGTGGTATCTTCTTGAGCAACGGACCAGGCGATCCCGCTGCGGTGGGCTATGCCATTGACAACGTGAAGCGTTTGGTTGGGCAAGTTCCCATCTTTGGGATTTGCTTGGGGCATCAAATCCTTGCGCTGGCGTTAGGTGGGAAAACCGAGAAGATGCGCTTCGGGCATCGCGGAGGGAATCAACCCGTGAAAAACCTGTTGACCGATAAGGTGGAGATCAGCTCACACAATCACGGATTTGCCGTTACAGCGGATAGTGACTTGTCTGGGGCAGAGATCACCCACATCAACTTGAACGATCAGACCATTGAGGGCTTGCGCCACACCGCGTTAGGGGCGTTTAGCGTCCAATATCACCCAGAAGCTGCCCCCGGTCCACACGATTCGCTTTACTTGTTTGATGAGTTCATCCATCGCCTTTACCAAAACCAATCATTATTAGGGCAAACTGAATAACCGATGCCAAAACGTACCGACATTCAAACCATCATGGTTATTGGCTCTGGACCCATTGTCATTGGGCAGGGGTGCGAATTTGACTACAGTGGCGTGCAAGCGTGTAAAGCATTGCGCCAACAAGGCTATCGTATTGTGTTGGTGAACTCGAACCCCGCCACCATCATGACCGATCCGGAATTTGCGGATGCCACCTACATTGAACCGCTCACCATAGAATTTGCTGAGAAGATCATCGCCAAAGAACGCCCCGACGCCATCTTGCCCACGGTGGGCGGACAAACCGCCTTGAACCTTGCCCTGAGTTTACATAAGAACGGCATCCTAGAACGCTATGGCATCGAACTGATTGGCGCAAAACCCGATAGCATCGAGGTGGCAGAAGATCGTCAGTTGTTCAAAGATGCCATGTCCGAAATTGGATTGAAGTCCCCTCCAAGTGAAGTTGTCACCACCGTTGAAGACGCGCTTCGTGTGGCAGAAGAATTGGGTTATCCCGTGTTGGTGCGCCCATCCTTCACGCTGGCAGGAAGCGGGGGAGGGGTGGCATATCACCCTGATGAGCTACGCAATGTTGCCGCCAACGGCATTAGCCAAAGCCCGATCGGGAGTATTTTGGTGGATGTGAGCTTGATCGGTTGGAAAGAGTATGAGCTAGAGGTTATGACCGATTATGTCGGTAACTTCGTGATTGTATGTACCATCGAGAATGTTGACCCGATGGGCGTACATACCGGCGACAGCATCACGGTTGCCCCCGCCCAAACCTTGACCGACCGCGAATTGCAACGGTTGCGCGATATGGCAAAGGCGATCTTCCAACGCATTGGGATTGCAACAGGGGGGGCAAATGTTCAGTTTGCCATCAACCCCGCTGATGGGGGCGTATATGTCATTGAGATGAACCCGCGCGTGTCGCGTTCTTCTGCCTTAGCAAGTAAGGCAACCGGCTTCCCGATTGCCAAGATCGCCGCGTTGTTGGCGGTGGGCTTCACGCTTGATGAAATTCCCAACGATATTACGCGCGTCACCCCTGCTAGTTTTGAACCCTCGCTCGATTATGTGGTGGTGAAAATTCCACGCTGGGACTTCCGCAAATTCCCTGGTGGAGACAGCGTGTTAGGTCCACAAATGAAAGCAGTTGGGGAGGTCATGGCGATTGGGCGAACATTTGCCGAAGCCCTACAGAAGGGCATTCGCGCCCTCGATATTGGGATAGATGGCATTGGTGGTTCAATCTCCACCCAAGATGCCATTAACCTCAAAGTTCCCACCGCACAACGCCTATTCCAAGTGGCATCTGCTTTGTTACACGGGACAAGCATGGAAGACATTCACACCACCACCGGCTTTGACCCGTGGTTCATTCGTCAAATCGCGGACATGATGACCATTCATGATCGCATCTTGACCAAAGGGCTTACGCTGGATCGCCTCGATGAAAAAGACTTCCTCAAACTCAAGCAGTATGGCTTTGGGGATGCGTACATCGCACGCTTGATTGGCTCAACTGAAACAGACGTTCGGGCACGGCGTAAGTCGTTCGGCATTTCCGCCAATTTCTACCGTGTGGACACGTGCGCTGCCGAGTTTGAGGCATTCACCCCCTACCTCTATTCCACGTATGAAGCGGATGATGAGGCATATGCCACCACACAACCCAAAGTGATTGTGCTTGGGGGCGGACCTAACCGCATTGGGCAGGGGATCGAATTTGATTATTGTTGCGTGCATGCTTGTTACGCGCTCAAAGAGATGGGCTATGAATCCATCATGGTGAATTGTAATCCTGAAACGGTCAGCACGGATTTTGATACAGCGGATCGTTTATACTTTGAGCCACTTACGGCGGAGGATGTTTTGAACATCATCGACCGCGAGCAACCTTCGGGCGTGTTGGTACAGTTTGGCGGACAAACCCCCCTCAACATTGCGCACGCCTTGCACACCGCCAACGTACCCATTTGGGGAACATCGGTAGATAGGATTGATCTTGCCGAAGACCGCGAACGCTTCCATGCGCTCATGCAAGAACTCAACATTGAACAACCTCGTGGCAAAACCGCGACCACCTTCGAGGGGGTTTTAGAGGTTGCCCAGACGATTGGCTATCCGGTTTTGGTGCGTCCCAGCTATGTGTTGGGGGGGCGTGGGATGGCAATTGTGTTTGATACCGCGCAATTGCAAGAGTGGCTACGCAACAATGTTGAATTTAGCGGGCAAACGATCCTCATCGACCGCTTCTTAGAGGATGCTTACGAGGTGGATGTAGATGCCCTGTGTGATGGCAAACGGGTTATCATCGGGGGCATCATGCAACACATCGAAGAAGCCGGCATCCATAGTGGCGATTCGGCATGTGTGTTACCTCCCTACAAAATCAGTTTGTATCACCTTGAGATCATTCGTGAATATACCCGTAAGATCGGATTGGCGATGCAAGTGCGCGGGCTATTCAACATTCAATTTGCCATTCAGGATGATGTGGTCTACGTCTTAGAAGTGAACCCACGCGCCAGTCGTACCGTTCCGTTTGTGAGCAAAGCAACCGGCATCCCCCTAGCAAACTGCGCTACGAAGATTGCCACCGGCAAAACCCTAGACGATCTTGGATTGTTTGAAGACCTCAAAACACAGGGCTTCTTTGTCAAAGAAGCAGTCTTGCCCTTCATGAAATTCCCTGGTGCAGATGCCGTTTTAGGTCCTGAGATGCGCTCCACAGGTGAAGTGATGGGGCACGCCAATAAGTTTGGTCATGCTTTCTGGAAGGCACAGCTCGCCACCCATACCGCCTTGCCAATTCGTGGGAAGGTGGTGGTCACGGTGAATGACAAGGACAAAGGGGCAATCATGAAGATTGCGCGTGACTTGCAAAACTTAGGCTTCCATTTGTTGTCTACTGGTGGCACAGCAGATGCTCTCGAAATTGCAAATGTCACGGTGGAGCGCATCAAGAAGTTGAGTGAGGGTAGCCCAAATGTGCTTGACTTGATTCAATCTCGCGCGGTGCAGTTGGTGATTAACACCCCACAGGGGGGGCAGTCCTACAACGAGGGGCGACAAATCCGCCAAGCTACCCAACGCTATGGTGTGCCACTCATCACCACCGTAAGCGCGGCAACCGCTTTTGTGCAAAGCGTTCGTGCCGTGCAACAGCAACCCCTAGACGTGGTGAGCTTACAAGAACATCATCAGAAGCATGAGTTGCAGTAAATGACACACTGCACAACCAAACCGTCATGCTGTTAAAACTACAGATAGGTCAAAAGTCATTCGTGGTGAGGCACTGTAGAGTAAAAAAAGAATCTTTGTATAATCATCTGACCGGTACTCATTTGATGAAAGCGTCTACATGCCAAGTTTTCCGTATGAACATTATCTTAAAGAAGTGCTAATTGATGAAGCAACCTTACAAAAGCGCGTTGCGGAATTGGGACAACAACTCACACGAGATTATGCTGGATTAGAAAATATAATTCTGGTGTGCGTCTTGAAAGGTGGGGTGGTATTCCTCACAGATTTAATGCGTCATTTCCATCTGCCTCATTCTATTGATTTCTTGGCGGTTTCCAGCTATGGCACAGGCGCGCGTGAATCAAAAGGGCAGGTGCGAATTGTCATGGATTTGACGACTACCATCACC
>CAIRDJ010000314.1 GCA_903877335.1 uncultured Chloroflexota bacterium
ATCGTTGCGCTTCAATCCAACGCAACCCCTGCCCCCACCCTTACATCTGAACCAACCGCAACCGCTACCCCTACCGAAGAGCCTACCGCTACAACTGAATCCACTGCAACTGTTGAGCCTACCGCTGAGGGGTTGAGCGGTCGCCGTCTCTATCGCATTAACGCCGCTGCATCCAGCGTTCGTTTCGAGTTGGATGAAGACCTGCGCGGGGATCGCATCACGGTTGTGGGCACAACCAAGGAAGTTGCCGGCGACATCGTGTTGGATTTTGACAACCCTGCTGTTTCTCAATTAGGGACCATTCGCATTAACGCTCGTACTTTAGAAACCGACAATCCCAACCGTAACCGCGCGCTGCGCTCACGCATTTTGATGTCTGCTGAAGATGAATTTGAGTTCATTGACTTTGCCCCAACCGCCCTGAACGGCTTGCCCCAAGAAATAGTTGTGGGCAAAACTTATAGTTTTGAAGTCATTGGCGATCTACCGTTAATCGGCACAACCCTGCCAGCTACCTTCGCGGTTGAGGCAACCCTAACCTCTGACACAACTTTGACAGGCGTTGCCACCACGATTATTAAATGGGCGGACTGGGGCATCAATATCCCGCAAGTTCCTGGAGTAGCTAACATTGAGGAAGAAGCCACTCTTACCATTGAATTTGTAGCGGACTTTACCGAGTAACTTATCACCGAAGTTTAAGCTATGTGGGGATTTCTTTTGCCCCACATAGACTTGGTCTAATCAATGACTGCGCACGCTATGATTCGTTACTTAACTCTTTCAGAAGCTCTGTATATAAACGCTCTTGTAACGCGAGACAAGAAGTTGTTACACGGAAACAAGGACATACGCGATATGGGCTTGTTGGATTCTGCCCTACAACGCCCCGCTGCCAGTGCATTTGGTGCGGATGCGTTCCCTACTCTAGCCGAGAAAGCCGCTGCCTTGCTGCATGCAATTGCTCGCAATCATCCTTTTGCAGATGGTAACAAGCGCACCGCCACCGTTGGCGCAGTCTTCATGTTGTGTGTCAATGGGCAAGTTGTGCAGTGGGAACAACCCCAAGCACTGGAGATGATCTTGAACGTGGCGGAGGGGCGTTGTGATTTATATCAACTGGCGAATTGGCTTCCGCTTTCTCCTTGCCCGTTGCAACTAGAACCCAATGAAATCCATGATGCCCAAACCATTCAACAAATCATGATTGAACAGAAATGGTTACTGGATGCCCTTGAAGCTCGATAAGCCTATTCACTACGTCAGCATTTCTGACTTGTATAATATCAATCACGCCGTCACGGGGGGGGATACTTTCGTGCGCGATATTCACCTGTTAGAAAGTGCGGTCAACCGCCCCAAGACCATCCTATTTGGGCAGGAGCAATTCCCCACCGTGCTTGAGAAAGCCGCCGCCCTCCTCCATTCGTTGGCATACCATCACCTATTTGCCGATGGAAATAAACGCACGGCGCACATTGCCTTAATCTACTTCATCGAAGAAAATCACTGTCACCTGACATGGGATGATGATACCGCCTACCAGTTCATCTTGCACGTGGCGCAAGGGGAGCTAACGGTGGAAGCAGTGGCGGACGCACTGCGCCCCTATGTTGTTTGCGAAGAGTAGCAACTTTTAAGCATCTTAAACGAACAAGCTACTGTTTTTTCTACCATGGTTGTATAAGCACGTAGGTTTTTAGCACAAAACGGTTTTCCATAAAACTATAGGTTAATTAGACTCCTCCCGTTTTTAGAAGTTACCGTTCACCACCTCCACAATAAGTCAAGCTGAATGATCCCAAACACCGATAACAACAAACTCCTCTGGGCTAAAGGAACGAGACCTAGCTTGTCCAAGATCATCTCAAGCATGTGAGTTAATTATTGGAACGCCACGCACGCGGTTTGTTTGTGTAGCCAATTTTTCCACGTTGCTCACTGACAGCGGCTACCACATGAACCTCATCCTTAGTTTCGCCTTTTCTGCAGGTATCATCCTGTTGGCAATGAGCTCCGCTTTGATGATCGCGACCATGCTCAACCAAAACATTCGTGGGGCAAGCATCTACCGCTCCCTATTGATTTGGCCCTATGCGATCTCCCCGGTGGTGACTGGTGCAATGTTTCGCCTGTTGTTTGGGCAGGAAAGCGGTTTAATCAACTATGGTCTGGATACGTTGTTTGAGTACAAGGTGGCTTGGTTGACCACCGTCAACCCTGCTCGTTTCAGCGTTATCATGGCGAGTGTGTGGAATATCATCGGATTCAACATTTTGTTTTATATTGCCGGCTTGCAAAACATCCCGAAAGATGTCATCGAAGCTGCTGCAATTGATGGGGCGAATGCTTTGCAACGCTTCTGGCGCATCGCCTTTCCGTTGCTTTCTCCATTCACCTTCTTCTTGGTTGTAACCAATACGGTCTATGCTTTCTTCGACACCTTCGGCTTGATCTTCGTCCTCACTCGTGGCGGTCCCACCGAGTCCACCTTCACGGCAATGTTCCGCGTGTATGTGACGGGCATTTTAGGGAATGATATTGGTAAAGCGACGGCGCAATCATTAGTGCTATTTTTGATCGTGGTCATCATCACCGTTGTGCAATTCCGCATCGGCAATCGTACTGTACAATATGGGAACTACTAACCATGACTTCCTATTCACCCTCCACTTCCACTTGGTTTCAATGGGTTTTACCCAAACATTGGTATGCTCACCTCATCTTGACTGTCGCCGTCGTGGTGATTGGATTTCCAATGTTTTACGCCTTGCTCATCAGCACACAAAATAATGCTATGGTTTACAGTCGCAATTTCACTCCCGGTCCCTATTTCTTAGAAAACTTTCAAATGGCATGGGTGACACGCAATATAGGACGCTACATGCTGAACAGTTTCATCATTGCCTTCTCGATTGCATTCGGCAAAACCGTGATGTCCATCTTGGCGGGTTTGGGGTTGGTGTTCTTTCGTTACACAGGCAAGTGGCTAATCTTCAGCTTTGTTCTGGTGACACTCATCATGCCCTCTGACATTCTGCTGATCGCCCTCTATCGGCGGGTAATTGCGTATGAGAATGGCATTGTGGATTTTCTCTATAGTGTGGTTGCGCCGTTAGCACAAAGTGGCTGGGAGCCACACCCCTACTATTCCCTGATCTTGCCTCTGTTAGCAAGTGTGACCGGTGTATTTGTTTTCCGCCAACACTTCATGACGATTCCCGCTGACCTCAGCGAGGCAGCACAACTAGATGGGGCAACACCGCTACAATTCTTATTTCAAGTTTTGATCCCGTTGAGTTGGAACACGATTGGCGCGTTGATGGTCATCATGTTCTTATACGGTTGGAATCAATATCTGTGGCCACTCATCCTGCTCCGTGACCAAGACCTATATGTGGTACAGTGGGGGGTGCAATCCTTGGCAGAAAGTTCAGAAGTCGGGGATGCTTTTGGACCTATGATGATGGCGGTCATCCTCACAAGCCTGCCGCCCTTGAGTATCTTCTTGATTTTGCAACGTCAATTCACCAGTGGGTTCGCGCTCACCCGTGACAAATAACCCCAACTTGTACACGGTAGCGGGGATTCTCGCTACCCTTCACTCCATCCACCACGCGATAAACAGGGCTGACGCTTGAAACAAAACTAAAACAATGGGTCGGTCTAGTTTACAAATTCAGTGAATTACAAGGGTTCTCATATGGTCATATATATTAGCTATAAACAATACTCTCACATGGTATACACTTGAGAACATGGTTATTGAACCTTTATGACCTTTTTCGATTTGTTAGGTGTGCCATAAAATGTTGCAATAAATGTTCATGTGTTTGCCCTGCTCATTTATTACAACGGCGTTGACAAATTTGCGCGGACAACCTACCATGTACGTTTGATTCTCATCGTTTATCGACCATGGTGAAAACCATAAAATCATCGTTCTGAAAAATGAGCAAGTTATTACGCAATGTAAACATAATAAACTACTTGCGCTAGATGGACGAATTACGATCTATTGGCGTTTACAATCACTACTCTAACACATAAAGGATATACACCAATGAGTATCTTGATCGCCGAATGTTGTCAGAATCACAACGGGCAACGTGATATTCTGAAGGACATGATTCATCAGGCTGCCGAAAACGGTGCCGACTACGTGAAGTTGCAGGCAATCCGCTCCCGTGAACTCACACACCGTGAACGCTTTGATGAAGGGATCGTGGACGAAAATGGCGAAGTCATCACCATTAAACGCTCGTATGACGTGGAATTAAAACGTTTACAACAACTCGATCTATCATTGGAAGATGAACAATGGTTTGTTGATGAATGTCGTAAGGTCGGTGTTGGTTCTATGACGACAACCTTTACCCGCACTGCAGCGCGTGAAGTAAAAGATATGGG
>CAIRDJ010000315.1 GCA_903877335.1 uncultured Chloroflexota bacterium
CGCGCCCGTTTATCAATGCGCGGGTCAGTCGTCATCACCCCGTCCACATCCGTCCAGATGACCAGTTCATCACTCCCGTTGTACGCCGCGATGATCGCCGCGCTGTAGTCGCTCCCCCCACGCCCCAACGTGGTGACGTGCCCGTCTTGCGTGGCACCAATGAAGCCGGTGATAACAGGCGTTTCACCTTGCCCAAGCGATGGCATGAGCCGAGCGATGATTTGCTGGCGGGTGATGTCCCAGTTGGGGTTGGCATCCTGAAAGGTGGCATCCGTGCGGATGAGGTCGCTGGCATCAAATTGGCGTGCAGACACGCCTTCTTCTTTGAGGGCAGCTGTCACCAATCGGCTACTCATGCGCTCCCCTAAACTGACGACAGCATCTTTGATGCGCGGGGTTGCCTCGCCCAAAATGCTGACCGCGTGGCATAGCTCAAGGTGGGTGTTTTGAAGCACCACGAGTTTTTGAAGCAACTCTTCGCGGGCATCCTCGCGGGTGAGCAAGAGGTTGATGGCGGTTTCGTGCTTATCACGAATCTTGCGAATGATGGATTCAAAGTCCCACCGATCCGACTGTTCAGCTGCGCGGATGGACTGTAACAGCAAGTCTGTCACCCCACTCATGGCGGATACCACCACTGTCACCCGATCCCCCTGCGCTAATGCGCCTTGCACAATATGCACCACGTTGCGAATGGCTTCAGCACTGCCAACTGACGTGCCCCCAAATTTCATTGTGAGCGATCTCATGTGTGTATCCTCCGTGTTCAATCCCAATTAAAAAAGCGTGTTAAGGAGTCCTCAACACGCTTTTCGTAACGTAACCATCACCTTGCTTGGCATTACGTGCAGAAGCATCCCCACCCAACTATGTCGTTGGTAGTCATCATGGAACTAGAAGTGGAAGTGCTAGTGAACGCGCGTGAATGCAATATCATCTACACAGTCTTAAATCGTTCTGCCAAGTGGTGATAAGGATAACTTTTTCCCGATGGAGAATCAAGCCCTATACTAAGGAGCGCAACCGTTCGGCGATCAACCGCGCCCCGACGATGTTTGCCGACGGAGGACCTATCTCTAGTTCGGCAAGTGCCCCCGCCACGTGTAACCCCTTCGCCCATTCTAACTGGGCATTCACAATGGGATAGCCACAGGGCGCAACCGTCAACCCGAACCAGTCGATCAATGCCTCTAGCCATTCTCCGCCGGGGCGTTGGGACTCAAAGCCGGTTGCCACGATCAAGAAGGAACTGGTGTGGCTAGAGCCATCCTGTAGGGCAAGCCGTACCCCATCGGTGTATGACTCAATATCCAGCACCTCACCTTGTAGGTGCTGTAGGCGACCTTCGGCAATGAGCGTTTGCACGCGCTTGGCAATATCAGCGGACATGCTCCCGACATGGCGTGCTTGTTGAATCATAGTGCGACGCTTTAGGTAGGATTTCTCCCGTTTGAATTGCTTAGAACATTCCACCCCCACCCAGCACGGGCTACTGTCGAGATCATGCACGCGGATTGCCCCACGTGAAAGCAGGGTGACGCGCTTGCCC
>CAIRDJ010000316.1 GCA_903877335.1 uncultured Chloroflexota bacterium
ATTGTACGCAGTTTTCATCGTTGCCCATTAGAACATCCCCGGCTTTGATGGCAAGACGGATCTCATCTTCAAGGGGGTTGGTAATGGCACATGCCATGCCAGCAGTGATTGCCATCGTCAAGAAGTGTGCATTCAACTTAGGACGACCGGGCATCCCAAAACTGATGTTGCTGGCACCGCAGGTGGTATTCACCCCTAGTTCTTCACGGCAACGGCGTACCAATTCAAACAGAGCTTTGCCGGCGTAGCGTACCGCGCCAATTGGCATCGCAAGCGGATCAATGATGACATCCTCGCGTGGAATCCCATAGGATTCTGCCCGTTCCACAATGCGCTTTGCCACCATAAAACGCACATTGGGGTCTTCAGAGATGCCGGTATCATCATTGCTGATCCCAATCACGGCAGCTTTGTATTCGGCTACAAGGGGTAAAACAGCCTCAAGGCGTTCTTCTTCCCCTGTGACGGAGTTCACCAATGCCTTCCCTTGATAGGCTTTCAAGCCAGCTTGAAGCGCGGCAACGATGGAAGAATCAATACACAAGGGGGTGTCGGTGATGGCTTGTACACGGCGAATTGCTTCTGCCAAAATACCCGGCTCATCCGCTAGGGGAATACCAGCGTTCACATCCAACATTTGCGCCCCGGCCTGTACTTGCGCCAGTGCGTCTGCTTCTACGCGCGAGAAGTCCCATGCCGCCATTTCTGCGGCGAGCTTCTTGCGCCCGGTTGGGTTGATGCGTTCGCCAATGATGACGAACGGGTGCGAAGGATCAATAGTGACGCTTTGTGATAGAGAACGAATGACAGTCATGAATGATAATTTCCTGCTTTCAGTGTGTGGATTTTACGAAGAAGCCGAGTTTCCAACTCACCATAGGCGGTGAATTTGATCTCAAGCGGAAGGTGGAGTTCCTCCGCCACTTGATAGGCTCGTGTTACTAAATCTGGGTCTGAACGCTGTTGCAAATAAACGATGCGTTCATAATTGCCGAAGTACAGATCACGTAATTCTGGAAAACGGTCTAAGCCAAGCCCCTCAATGATGAGGTGTTCATAGGATTGCACCATGAAATCCGTCAGAAAAAAGGTGCCGGGCGTTTCGTCCATCATACGATCAAACTCCGCTGCTCCTGCATACTGTTCGTAACAGTGGGGTCCTTCAATGCGTTCTAGCCCTAGCTCGGCGAGTTTACGATCAAGCATGCCCCCTGTGCCACAATCCCCATAGACAACGATGGCACGCTCAAACTCCAACCCATCCTGTCGGAGTTCAACCAAGCGTTCATGAACGGCATGGGGTATTTTGTGGGGGTGGTTGTGGAGTTGCGCCGGGATCGCCATGATCTTCACATCGTCTAGTTGATGACGGTCGCGAATGGCAATCAATTCACGCGCCAACGCACCGCACGCAATCAGTAATATGGACATCTATTTAACCTAACCTGGATTTCACAAAACTGAGCCGAGTGGTACAAGACCACTCGGTGGTTAGCAAAGCCATTACGCTTTACTTCTGCGAATGCTTAAGTGTTTCTTTGCCAAATCTACGGCGATGGCAGCATCACGGCAATAGACATCCGCTTCAATTTCTTCTGCAAAAGCATCATTGAGGGGGGCACCACCTACAAATACCATGTATTTGTCACGGATGTTGCGTTCTTTCATGGAGTCAATCACCACCTTCATATACGGCATTGTGGTGGTTAACAACGCGGACATGCCCAAGATGTCGGGGTTGTGTTGGTCAAGCGCGTTGAAGAACTTATCAACATCACAATTGATGCCCAAGTCAATGACTTCAATCCCTGCGCCTTCCCACATCATGGCAACCAGGTTCTTGCCGATGTCATGGATGTCACCCTTGACGGTGCCGATAACGGCTTTCCCTAATTGAGGCGCGCCAGAGTTAATCAACAACGGGCGCAAAATCTCCATGCCACCCTTCATTGCTTTAGCGGACATCAATACTTCGGGAACGAATAGAACCCCATCACGGAAGTCTACCCCCACAATGTCCATACCAGCGACCAGTCCTTCGGTCATGATCTCATAAGCTGCCATACCACGCCGTAAACACTCATTGACTTCATCTTCAACCTCATCACGTAAACCGTCATAGAGGTCATCCATCATTAAGCCGAGCAATTCTTCTCGATCAAGTTCTTGCAAGTTGATTGGGTCGTTCATCTTTTTTCTCCGCGAAAGGCGTGAAGCCTGTTTACAATTGAGGTAAAAGTTGGTCTGGATGTAAGTTTACTGCTTTTAGTATGTCTGGGACAATCTCTTCTTGTTTATATGCCATGATATGAATACCACGCACCCCGTCAATAGCCTTCACTTCTTCGATGATTTCTGTACAGATTTTGATTCCTTCTTGCCGTTGTTGTTTAGAAGGCGTCTTCTCTAAACGCTGTACGATTTCATCCGGTATCCAAACGCCAGGCACATTCTCGCGCATCCAGTTCGCTATTTTTGCAGAACGCAACGGACCCACTCCAACCAATATGGCGACTTTCTCATGTAGCCCCATTTGGCGCACCTGCTCCATATACCGCTTGAAGAGCGTTAGATCATAGCAATACTGCGTTTGAATGAATTGTGCTCCTGCTTGAACTTTTTTGGCAAGGCGCATGGCGCGGAAATGGTAGGGTGGGGCGAAGGGGTTTGCTGCACCTCCTAGAAAGAGTTGGGGAGGTTGAACCAATTCTCGCCCACTTAAGAAGGTTTTCTTATCGCGCATCGTCTTGAGCGTTTCTAACAACGTGATGCTGTCGAGGTCAAAGACGGGCTTGGCTTCGGGGTGGTCGCCAACTTGCACGCCGTCCCCTGTTAGGCACAACACATTCTCTATGCCTAGTGCTGCCGCTCCTAAAACATCTCCCTGTATGGCGATGCGGTTGCGGTCTCGGCAGCTGATTTGGTAAATGGGGGTGTAGCCTGCTCGCGCTAAAATGGCACCTGCCGCCACACTGCTCATGTGGACGTGGGCACCGCTGGCATCCGTGACGTTGATCCCGTCCACGGTATCCTTGAAAACGGCGGCGTTATCCAAGATAGCTTGCGGGTTGCTTGTATCAGCGGGGGCAAGCTCCGCCGTCACCACAAACTTTTTGGTCTCTAAAGCATGTTTGAGTTTGTTCATGGGTTAGCCGTTTTTCTCGATATCATGCTCAATGATCGCTTGCCATTGGGCGGGCAGTCCACGTTTTTCGGCTTCGACCATGTTGATGAAGGCGGACTTGCCTTCTTGGCGACGGTCAAGTGGCGGTTGAATAATCATGATGTCGTCGGCATAGATGGTCATCTTGGCGGAACGCTCCCACGCTTGTAGCCATACACACGGCATTTCTGGCTTGACCTCGCAATGCCCATCATGGCGCACCCCGCCACACGGTCCGTTGCGAAGATTCTTGGGACAGTTCATGGGGCAAGTCATGCCGGTGGTGTGCAAGGTACACTGACCACACATCTGGCAGTTGAAGATCGCTTTCTTCGAGATTTCTTCTGCCACCACAAAGACTGGCTCAACGCGCTCATAGCCGATGCGCTCCAGCATGGGACGTGCCCAGCGCACCGTTTTGTGTGTCCACTGATAGGCGCGCTCTAGGAGTTTGGGTTGATCTTGTAGCTTACGAAAAAGTGACACGCTG
>CAIRDJ010000317.1 GCA_903877335.1 uncultured Chloroflexota bacterium
AGCCCGCTCTATTCTTGACCTTTTGACTCTGCAACGTTCCAAAACACTAGCCGCCTATCGTACCTTGCTTGTAGAACCCTATCAATTCGCAGAAGATCAGCAGGGCATACGTGGGTTGTTCACGTATGTTGACACTGCAGATAATCCTTTCACACAGGCGATCCCATCCGTTGTAAGTGGTGTCGATATTGTGGTTAGTGTAGGAGGACGCGCATTGGTCATCACCTTTATTTCTGAAGCCAGCAACTATGACAATAACTACGCCCTCTTTGAAACCTTCTTGGAGGACTTGAGTTTTTAATGAGTCGTCCTTTACATTGCTATGCGTTGCTGATCTTGAGTATCTGCATGTTCATTTTTACAGAATCAAGATTATTGCACGTTCATGCCCAAACCACTGTCCTCACCCCATTTGAACAAAATCTTGATCGCATCAAACGTGCCACCGTTTTGGTTTATCTGGCACAAGAGACCCGCGATGACCTACAAATTATCTGTGTTGGCTCGGGAACATTGGTTAGCCGTAGAGGTTTAATTTTGACGAATGCGCATCATACTGTCCCCAACGATGCGTGTAACGGCAACACCATCATCATCGCGCTGAGCCTTTCAACCGAGCAAGCCCCTATCCCCCTTTACCGTGCTGAAGTTGCACAAGCGAATGAAGGGCTTGATTTGGCAGTATTACAAATCACACAATCCAACGATGGAAGAACAGTTGACTTGGATACCCTATCCTTGCCCTTCGTTGAACTAGGTGATTCCAACCTAGTCGAGTTAGATGATACAGTGTCAGTGATGGGGTATATCAACCTGTCTGCAGACTCGGTACAACTTCGCAGGGGGACGATTACCAGTTTCACGGCAGAACCCAGTGGAGGCGAGAAAACATGGTTCAAAACCAGCGCAGCCATTCCAGCACTCATGGCGGGGGGCGGAGTATACAACCAAGATGGCGAACTCATTGGTATTCCAACTACCGCCCCACTCAGTCGCCAAACTTCTAGCCAAACTTGTCTGGTCCTGCAAGATACCAACCAAGACGGAACAATCAACGAGCGTGACACCTGTATTCCTATTGGCGGTTTTATCAATGCATTACGTCCCAGTAGCTTTGCTCAACCACTTGTCCGTGCGGCAACCCTTCAAACTACTGTTGAAGTTGTTTCTCGTTCCACTGCCGTGAGCCTTTCACAATTTGGGTTTCTTTCGCCTTTTGCAACACGGTTCTTTTTTAGCACTGCCATCAATGAAGCCAACATGCCAACCAACGTGATTACCAGCGCACCCACCGGCACTCGTAGCCTGTATCTCTTCTTTGACTATGCAAATATGCAACCCAATACCGTATATGAGCTACGTGTCAATACCGACAATATTCCCAATACAGCCCTCAGTCTTGCCCCTGTTCGCTGGAGCGGAGCGAACAATGGTCTATGGTACATCGGCACGAGCAACCAAGTGCTCCCTAACGGCGTGTATGACTTCACCTTGTTAGCGGATAATATCGTATTAGGAAGCACCACTATTGTCATTGGTGGGGGTGCACAGTTTGTCCCGTCTTTCAGCGATATAGTCTTTGGCTTGGCAGACGAATCGGGAAATCCGCTAGGAAATGGCTTTGTTTTACCCGTTGGAACCATTGCCAATGCACGCTTTATCTATCGCAACATGCAGGATGGCTTAGAATGGACGGCGCGCTGGTTTTTTGAGGGTGTAGAAATCTTCCGTAGCCCACCTGATGTATGGCGTGATGGTGCAGATGGATCAAAGACAATTAGCATCCAAGACGCGAACGGGCTTTTGCCTGGTAAATACCGCCTAGAGTTGTACATCGCAGGACGTTTATCAGCTACCTCAGATTTCACACTCGCTGGATTAGCCGATGGTGCGTTTCCCAAGGTTTTCAGCGAGCCTACTTTCATCGGGGGTGAAAATCAAATAGAGGCACTCAGTAGTAGTCCAACGACTAACTACCCGAATACAGTTGAAAATCTGTTTGCCCAATTTGACTGGAACAAAATTGGCACCAATACACGCTGGCGACTAGAGTGGTATATTGATGAAGAGTTGTTCTTTTCACAGAATTTATCTTGGGTGAACGCTGATAATGGTACGCAATTCCTCACTCGTTTAGCCCGTAGCGGAGGATTATTAGATGGCAGATACCGTATAGACCTGTACATAGACGAGATCAGATTGGCAACCAATCAAGCTAGTGTGGGCATTGGACAGTTACCCATTGATCGCTTTGCAGACCCCGAAGGGCTTGCACTGCGCGGCAGGATTCTGGATGCCAGTTCGCAACAAGGTTTAGAAGGCGTATCATTCATTTTGATTAGCGATCAATTCTCAGTTGCCGATTTCGTTTGGAATACCTCGCAGATTTATGACGTTGCCGTCACCGACCGCAATGGATATTTTGAATTGGTTCGGCCACTCGAATTATCGAACGATGACGTATCCTTTCCATATAGCGTGCTCATTCGATCTGATGGGTATCTTCCAATCGAGTTTGACGGTTTTGTTGTCAAAGCGGACACACCTAATCCACTTGAACTGACTATCTATTTGACTAAAGGAAACGAATAGTGAGCAAAACCCGACTAGATATGCTCCTTACCGAACGTGGCTTAGCCGAAACTCGTTCCAAAGCGCAAGGGATGATTATGGCAGGAGAGGTCATGGTGGATGGTCAGAAGATTGATAAGCCTGGAAGCAAAGTTCTGCTCGATGCCAAGATTGATCTAAAAACTAAAAAGCGTTTTGTGGGGCGAGGCGGAGAAAAACTTGAGGGGGCATTGCGTGCGTTCCCTGTCATCACCCAGGCGATGCGTTGTGCTGACATTGGGGCATGTACAGGGGGTTTTACCGATTGTCTGTTACAACACGGCGCAACAAAGGTTTACGCGATTGACGTGGGTTATGGTCAACTGGACTATCGACTGCGCTCTGATCCGCGCGTCGTGACGATGGAACGAACTAACGCGCGATATGTTGATAGCCTGCCAGAGCCAATTGATTTAGTGGTGGCGGATGTCTCCTTCATTTCGCTCAAGTTAATCATTCCAAAAGCGCAGGCTTGGCTCACCAGCACGGGACAGATGGTTGTGTTAATCAAACCCCAATTTGAAGCAGGGAAAGATGAGGTGGGAAAAGGTGGTATCATCAGGGATAAAGAGGTTCATCGGGCGGTTTTGCTCGCAATTTGCCAATTCATCGAGCAAACAGAATTGGTCGTCAGTGGATTAACCCGCTCGCCCATTCAAGGTTCAGACGGCAACATTGAATTTCTAGCGTGGCTCACCCAAAATCAAGCGCTTGCCATCAATTATGAGTTACAAATTCATCAACTCCTTGATGAACAAACATCAACACGCCCAGAATAGTTTGGTACAATATCATTCTAGGATTTCTGATTTAGAGACGGAACAACAATGGATCGTCAAAACATACGCAATTTTTGCATCATCGCGCACATTGACCACGGCAAGAGTACCCTAGCTGACCGCCTGCTTCAGCTTACCAACACAGTCAGTGATCGGGAGATGAAGGAGCAATTACTCGACAACATGGACTTAGAACGTGAGCGTGGTGTCACCATTAAAGCATCAGCAGTGCGGATGTTTTATCGGTCACAAAATCAAACTGAGTACCTCATCAATTTGATTGACACCCCTGGTCATGTGGATTTCACCTATGAAGTCAGTCGTGCCTTGCAAGCATGTGAGGGGGCAATCTTGGTGGTGGATGCCAGCCAAGGCATTGAGGCGCAAACGCTCGCCAATGTTTATCTTGCGCTCGAACATAACCTAGAGATCATTCCCGTCATCAACAAGATTGATCTACCCGCTGCTCGCCCTGACGACGTGGCAGATGAAATCGCCGATCTGCTCGGGATTCCGCCAGAAGACATGATTCGCATCTCCGCCAAAACCGGCTTCAATGTGGAAGCAGTATTAGAAGCAGTGATTGAGCGCGTTCCTCCTCCTGTTGGAGATATTGAAGCCCCATTGAGAGCATTGGTGTTTGATTCACACTATGACTCTTACAAAGGGGTAATCGCCTATGTGCGAGTTGTAGACGGCATCGCTCGTAATAATGAGAAGATGAAACTGATGGCAACCAATGCCAACTTTGACTCGATTGAGATCGGGTTCTTTAACCCGACCATGAACGCAACCACCGAGATTGGCGTTGGTGAGGTAGGATACATCGCGACGGGGCTAAAAACCGTGCAAGAGTGTAAAGTCGGGGATACCGTCACGCTCAACAACGGCAGAGAGCAAGAGCCACTTCCCGGCTATAAAGATGTTAAACCCATGGTCTTTGCTGGTTTCTACCCCACTGACAATGACGAATATACCAACCTACGTGAGGCATTTGAAAAGCTCAAGCTCAACGATGCCGCCCTCACCTTTGAACCAGAAAACTCCCAAGCATTGAACTTTGGTTTTCGCGTGGGGTTCTTGGGACTATTCCACATGGAAATTGTACAAGAACGCCTCGAGCGCGAATATGACCTCGACATTTTGGCGACTGCGCCAAGCGTGCAATATGAAATCGTCAAGCGTAATGGGGATATAATTCGCATCGACAGCCCGGCTATGCTACCTGATCCTAGTGAATACGAGGAAATACGGGAGCCATGGATGAAGATTCAGATCTATGTCCCACAAGAATACATCGGCGCAGTGATGGATTTGGTCATCAACAAGCGCGGAGAATACATCACGACAGAGTACCTCGATAAAACCCGCGTCACCCTGCACTATTACATCCCTCTAGCAGAAGTCATTGTAGACTTTTTTGACCGCCTCAAGAGCGCAACTCGAGGCTATGCCAGTCTTGATTATCAATTCGATGAATATCGTCCAGGCGACTTGGTGAAGCTCGATGTTCTTGTGAACAAGGATGCAGTGGATGCGCTTTCCATGATTGTGCATCGGGATGATGCGTACCATAAAGGTCAAAAACTGGTCAACAAACTCAAAGACCTCATCCCGCAACAAATGTTTGTTGTGCCGGTTCAAGCTGCGGTTGGTAAGAATGTGATCTCACGCGCCAATGTTAAAGCACTTCGCAAAGACGTTCTCGCAAAGTGCTATGGTGGGGACATCAGTCGTAAAAAGAAACTGCTTGAAAAGCAGAAGAAGGGGAAGAAACGCATGAAGATGATCGGAAGCGTGGAAATTCCACAAGAAGCGTTCATGTCTGTCTTGAGTTTGAATGACGACTAACCACTATCACGAATTGCGATAGTGGCTCACTTCATCCTGAATAACTGCCCTACGGGGAGGTATTCAGGATGGTTTTGTATGTGGCTAGGGTGCCTCTTCGAGTAAATCAACTAGCATACTCCATGCGATTGCAAAGCCCCAATTCCCTACCAACTGGGCAAACTGGTCATAATGAGTGCCAAAGCCAAACGACCGCTCACGCCGACCTTTTGCCGTTGCGACCACAATGATGGTTCCGGCGTTGATATCGGATTCATCTATTCCCGCTTCGCTGACGATCGCCATCACAACGGATTGTGAATTTGCGGGCATGAACTCATCTACAATCTGTTGCCCTAATTCAAGTTTAGTGCTCTGGGGAGATGCGTTTAGGAACTGGCGCAGGTCTTCAAGTGTGGCGTAATGATGGGCACGCCACTGTGATGACGTAGGTTCAATCGCTAAAAGGCGTTGTTGAATTGACTTCTCAATGCCACACTCAACTATGTCTAAAGTCAATTGATGCTTCTGAAGCAAATTCAATAAAACACTTTCCATCACATCCTCATCTGCGCCAAAGATGTACTTCCCTACTCTTTGACGAATGGCAGATTCTATGGGTGAAATCAGTTCTTGTGCCCGTATCAGGGTGCCAGCTTTCGCTGTAATGCGAATATCAATTTGTCCCATATGAGCCGCCAACCCAATGCTGGGATTAGCCCCATTCAACAATTCCAACCCTAACATCTCATCCAACATGCTTTCCCCTATCCCCGCAGTTTTGAGGGTGCGGATATGAATGACATCTGTGAGGGTATAACGTGTTTTCAGATACGGAATAACCTTCTCTTGGAATAAAAACTTCATTTCTCGTGGCACACCCGGCAAGCAGATGATGCTTTGGTCTTCCAGTTCTACACTAAAAGCAGGAGCTGTTCCCACAGGATTTTCTATCACCATCGCGTGTTCTGGGAGGTATGCCTGGCGTTTATTGTTCTCGGTCATCTTGGTGCGATAACGCCCAAAGCGTTCTGCGATTTGTTCGAGTAACTCGACATGAAATACCAGCTTTTTATCAACGGCACGGGCAACTGCTTCGCGCGTCATATCGTCCACTGTCGGGCCTAAACCACCACAAGTAATGACCACATCCGCACGACTAAGTGCAACGCGGACAACTGAGGCAATCCGCGCTTCGTTGTCTCCCACAGAGGACATAAAATAGACATTTACTCCTAAGTCACGCAATGCCTGCGCCATATAGACAGAGTTGGTATCGGTCAACACACCCAATAGAATCTCTGTACCAATACTGATGATCTCCGCACTGATCTGTTTTGTCACATTCTTGTCCTTCTGAATTGCTCCACATTTGGTTGCCAGAATTTTGCATTTTTCAAGAAACCGATTATAATCTGTTTGAGAAAACATTTTTTAGTCAAGCAATATGTTTGTGCAACCTGCATAGACAATCATCTTACAATTTTAGGAAACTGGAGGAAATCAGTGGCTGGTGTAACATTTAGAAACGTTAGTAAGAAATATGGCGATAATGCTGTTGTTTCTCATTTGGATATTGACATTGAAGATCAAGAATTTCTCGTGTTGGTCGGTCCATCCGGCTGTGGAAAGTCAACCAGCTTACGCATGTTGGCAGGGTTAGAAGAAATCACCGAAGGCGAAATCCTTATTGGAGATCGCGTTGTCAATAACGTTGCTCCTAAAGATCGAGACATTGCCATGGTGTTTCAAAGCTACGCGCTTTATCCACACATGACCGTGTATGAGAACATGGCTTTCGGTTTGCGACTACGCAAAACGCCCAAGCACGTGATTGATTCAAAAGTGACCGAAGCAGCGCGTCAATTAGGTATCGAACAATTGTTATCCCGTCGCCCACGCCAGCTCTCCGGTGGTCAACGCCAACGTGTGGCAGTAGGTCGTGCAATTGTGCGTGAGCCGAAGGTGTTCTTGATGGATGAACCCCTTTCGAACCTTGATGCGAAACTTCGTGTAGAAGCGCGTTCGTTCATTAGCAAGTTGCATCAACGTCTACAAACAACCTTCATCTATGTCACTCACGATCAGGTCGAAGCTATGACGATGGGTACTCGCATTGCTGTTTTGAATGCTGGTCGCCTGATGCAAATTGACACCCCTTTCAATTTGTACCACAACCCCGCTAATGTGTTCGTGGCAGGCTTTATTGGTAGCCCCTCGATGAACTTCTTTGACGCAAGCATCATCCAAACCGATAAAGGTTTAGCTGTAGATACAGGCATATTCCAAATCATCGTGCCACAAAATCGCCAACAAGTGGTCAAACCATACCTCGGAAAGAAAGTTGTTTTCGGCATCCGCCCAGAGGATATACACGACCAAAGTTTAACCCCCACCAACATTAACCCCCAACCTGTTGAGGCGAATATTGATGTGGTTGAGCAGATGGGTAATGAGATGATTGTGTATCTCGAGGAAGGTAACAAAAACTTCATCGGTCGCCTTGATCCACGCACCCAAGCACGGGTAGGCAATCGGATGAACGTTGTCATCAACGTGGACAACATCCACTTGTTTGATGCACAAACCGAAGAATCTTTGGTTTACACACAAAAGCAACAAGAGCTAAATGCCCTAGCGTAAGTCGGATTTTCTTCTAAAGGCTACTATCCTCCTACAAGTCGATAGTAGCCTGATCTCACTTCAAGTTGAGCAGATAAGCTAATCCCGCCACCGATGTATCGTGATGGATGCGCAAGCGTGGCATTTCAAATCGATTATCCGTGGTATGTAAATTCCCCATCTGTGTGGTCACAGCTCGTGCGATCCCAATCTGTTGCAACACCTCAAGCGTTTGTGCGTCATACTGTCCGGCAGGATAGGCAAAGAAGCGGTTGTCAGATACAGTATGTGATTGCACACTTTCCAGCGAACCCAGTATTTCATAGACCAGAAAATCATACTCCTGCCCCACCAAAGCCAGATGCCGTTTCGTGTGTGGCGACATCTCCATGCCTACAATGCTCATTTCGTGAGCCTGCTCCCACGACATATATCCCGCATCGGCATGATCCATTCGTCCCGAGACAAGAAAGAATGTCCCCACAAAACCAAATTTCTGTAGCGTCGGAAACACAATTTGATAATGGTCGATGTATCCATCATCAAAAGTTAGGATAACGGCACGCTCTGGCAACGGAATGCCTGTTGTTAAAGCCAAGTCTAACATTTCCAGGGTAACAGTTTGATAACCGTTATCAGCTAGATACTGTAAATGAGACTCAAAGATAACCGGCGACAGCGTAAGGTTTCGTCGGATTTCATCGGCATCTGAGGGCAATTCGCTGACATAATGGTACATGAGAATAGGAAGGCG
>CAIRDJ010000318.1 GCA_903877335.1 uncultured Chloroflexota bacterium
CCCGTATATGACCAGGGTATGGAACGCCTCAAGATGTAAAGCCGAGTGATGCTGTTGGGCGTGTCTTTCACGAGGCACGCCTACAGTCTTTTTCTCATTCCCAACATGGCACTGTGAATTTGTGCTTGAAACTCTCCAATGTGTGCCACCATCAAACGGGTTGCCAACTCCTCATCTTTTGACCGCAAAGCCTCTAAGATGAACTGATGCTCATGAATGGTTGCATGCATGTCCCCCAACTCACGGATGTAAAAATACCACAAGCGCAAACTAAGCGCGTACCACGTCGAAAGCGTATCGTGCAGAAAGCGGTTGCCAGTTGCCTGATAGATGATGTGGTGGCAACGTTCATCAATGTGAATCAGGTGCTCGTTGGTGAGCGGGGTGTACACTTGCACTAATTCGCACAGTACCGCTTCCATCTGTTCCCAGTGTTGGGGTGTGCCATACTCAACCGCTAAGCGAATCGCTTTTTCCTCCAGCACCAACCGTCCCTCAAACAAATGGCGCAAATCGTTGATGCTAATCTCCGCTACAAACATGCCACGACGTGGCGCAATATTGACCAGTTGCTCATGGGAAAGTCGCAACAAAGCCTCTCTTACAGGAGTACGTCCCAATTGAAGTTCGCGTTGTAGTGCCCCTTCATCAAGGGTGGCACCCGGCTCCAAATGAAGCGAAACAATCATCTGGCGGATTTTTTGATATGCCTGCTCACGTAGTGACATGATGTCTTCTCATGGGGATGCCCCCCACTTCATGATGAAGGGCATCCCCATTTTACAGAAGGCTTATGCCTTCATGCGTTCGTTGGTTGGATCGAATAGAGACCGACTGCCTACCACCGCAACTGTGACAGGGTAGTGATCTCCAAAGTATTCCACCTTTAGAGAGGTGCCTTCAACGGCGTATTGAGGGGGTAAGTATGCCATGAGCAGGTGTTTACCCAATGAAGGTGCAACCCCAGCAGAGGTAACAAATGAGCGACGACCCTTATCATCGGTGATGGGTTCCCCATCCAGCGTGAGAACAGGGGTGAAAGACATGGGATAGCGTGCGTTTCCCTTAGGAGAGGTGAGATCATCCACCGTGAGCGTGCATAGTAATGCCGCGGGGGTCTGTGCGCGGTGCGCTAGGTAAGCCTGCTTGCCGATGAAATCCGCATCCTTGACTTTGGCGCGGTTCAAGCCAGCTTCCACCACGTTATACTCAGAATCGAGTTCTGCCCCTACTAGGCGATAACCCTTTTCGATACGGGCGGTTGTTCCATAAACACCAATGCCCACCGGCAAGATGCCATGCTCTTTGCCCGCTTCTTCAAGCACATTCCACAATGCCATACCTTGTTCAAAGGGTACATACAATTCCCAACCAAGTTCACCCACATACGAGATGCGCATTGCCAAAACGCGCGTGTGACGAATGGTAATCTCTTTGGTTGTGCCGTAGGGGAAGGCTTCATTGGAGACATCATCTGCCGTTATTGCTTGCAATACTTCACGTGCTTTTGGTCCCCACAAGCCCAGTGTGGAGAAGCGGGACGTGTTCTCAATGATTTGTACAGATTCATCTGCAG
>CAIRDJ010000319.1 GCA_903877335.1 uncultured Chloroflexota bacterium
ACACCGAACACCGTCGTGGGCGACTTACGAGTTTGGCAGGATGTCTACAGCGCACAACTTGATAATCGGCGCGATATTTTCGTGTGGCTCCCGCCCAGTTATGAACAGAGCGAACGTCGCTACCCCGTTCTTTACATGCACGATGCACAAAATCTGTTTGATCGCTATGTCAGTTATGCGGGCGAATGGGAGGTTGACGAGTGCATGACTGCGCTGGCTACCGAAGGCTTAGAGGCCATCGTTGTTGCCCTACCGAATATGCGCGAACGGCGTGGCTTGGAATATTGCCCCTATCCGTTCGTGAACCATGAGGGTGTTGCAGTGGTGGGGCAAGGGGACGCTTATGTTCGCTTCATTTTTGAAACCGTCAAGCCCGCCATCGACAGCGCATTGCGAACACGCCCACAAGCACCGTGCACGGGGATCATCGGGTCTTCGATGGGCGGGCTAATCAGTCTGTATGCCGCGCTGGCGTACCCACATGTTTTTGGGATGTGTGGCGCGTTTAGCACAGCTTACTGGTTTGGTGAGGAGGCACTGCGGAAGACCGCGCAGGAAAAGGCGACCTATGAGGGGCGCGTGTATCTTGACGTTGGCACCCGCGAGGGCGAGACCATCGAGGCGTGGCTTGGTCTCGAACCAGAGGCGGCGCATGAGGCGTATGTGAGAGGTGTGCGCGACCTGCGCGATGCCTTGCACGCGCGCGGATGCACGCGGATGCTGTACGTTGAAGAGGATGGCGCGCTGCACCGCGAGGCGGCATGGGCAAAGCGTCTGCCCCGTGCGTTGCGCTTTTTGCTGGCGGAAACAACCAACGCATGAGCACAAGCTTGACAACCTCCCTAGGTTGAATTTTTGCGGTGGAAGGCGGGCAAAACCGGGGACTTCCCCCGTGTTAGGGGGTGAGTCCTCGAAGGCGTAACGAGTGGAATGAGAAACCCACACTGGGTGGGGAAAGGGGCGGAATGGCAACCGCGCGGGCGTGCCGGGTGCTAATCGCTCATCCGTTGCGTTGCACTGCCAGCGGGGCGACGGGAGCTTCGGTGGCGGGCACATCAAACGGGGGCAACAGCAACGCCAACAAGCCCATTGCCGCGCCCAACACCCCCACCGCGTGGAAGAGGTTCACAATGCCGATGCCTGCCACCGTCCAACCGAACAGACTGAAGCCCTCGACCAGATAGCCGTTGATGAACGTGCCGATCGCCCCTGCGCCAAACATCATCCCCAGCGTCAAGCCAGAGACGAAGCCCTTGCCCCCCGGCAACAAGTGTTGTCCCATCACGATCATCACGCTGTGTAAGCCTTGCCCCAACATGCCCGCCAACAAGACATAGACAAACGCCATGCCCCCGTTGCTACCCGCCAACAACCAATAAATGGGAGCGACCAAAACCATGACGATGGTGATGATGCGCCGCCGGTCCACATAATCCGCCATGTAGCCCAACACCACCCCAGAAAAAGCGGATGCCAACCAGTAGATGCCGGTGATGCTCCCATAAGCGTTGGGGCTCCATCCTTTTTCGTGGAACATCAACGGGATGAACGTCACCGTGCCCATGTAACACAAGCCACGCCCCAGCACCAGCGCCATGAAAAGCACAATGGAGCGGGCATTCGTCCGCTTGTTGGGGAGGGGCGTGGCGGTTTCGTCAGGGTTTTTGCTGCTCAAGCTGATGTTGGGGAGGGTCATCCCTTTGAAAAGTACAGCTGGAATGGCGATGAACCCAAGCCAGAAGATGGGGTTCAAGTTGCCCAATTGTCCATCTGCTTGGGTCATGCCCAGCAGAACACCAGCGATCGCCGGTCCCAGTGCCAAGCCTAGCTGCCCCATCAA
>CAIRDJ010000320.1 GCA_903877335.1 uncultured Chloroflexota bacterium
CCATAGCGACGGCTGTGCCCAGTCTCACGCGATAGCACTTCTCCTTCGGGATATTCCTCCACAAATTGTGCAAATCCCACTACCAGCGAGGGCAACACGGTTAACTGGGTTTCGTTGTAAACCCCAACAATGCCCATGCCAGTGAACTGTTGCCACCAGCTTTGCGTTTGGCGGTCATACATAATCATGTCGCTGTTGCGCAGATTACCACTCACGCCAAAATCTAAGACTTCCCCATTCACGTTGCGATCAAACACAATCGAGCTATTGCACAATGGGCAAAAGGTAATGCTGATGGGTTGTCCGCCTTGCTCGGTATTGACGATCTCATGCCAAGTCAAAATGGCAAGCGGATAGGCACGCGCTATCCCATTCACTTCTACGGCAATGACTGGGGATTGGGCTTGCAACCATTCTGACGCGCTGGCAACACTCTCATATATCGGGTTATCAATGGGTGGGATGCCATCGGGTGGCGGACCCCCTGATAGCACTTCATCATAGGCAATGCTGGTATTGCAGAAATCCGTCTTTTCCCAATACGCGACATTGAACCGAACAGACTGTCCATTGAACGGATCAGCACAGTTGGCATTCGTGGTGGATTGTGACAGGGCAGAAAGAACTCCATAGTGCATTAACCCCATCACTATTAATCCAACGATCAAGAACCTTTTCATACACTAAACCTTTTGAAGATGTGTAGTCATTCTATATAAGTGTAGTGCGTTTATCGTTTTTCAGGGGTAATGTAGATTACATTTAATCATGAGAAAAATTTTAGGTGAAGTCTCATCGCCTCGCAGATAACTTCTTTTAGGGTATCACGCTTTGGGAGGAAGCTCATTATTGACGGACAAATATTCCAGCCCATCGCGGTCTTGAATGTAGAGTTCACGCCCACGTTTCTTCAATAAGCCGGCTACCAATAAGCCACGCACCGCACGCCCTACCACTTCACGAGTTGTCCCCAAGATAGCGGCGATCTCCTCTTGGGTGAGCTTGGTTGGCGTTTCGGCAATTTGATCGGCATAGGTAGTTTCATGCAACAGGAGTTTTGCCAAGCGCGATGGAATAGAACGGAAGGTCATATCCTCCAAGCGTTCCAGATAATCGCGGTTCATCTGTGCCAGTTGCTGAACATAGTTGCTAAGGAGCGTTGGCTCGTCGCTCATCAAGCGTAAAAGATGGGTACGGCTAATAATCAACACGCGCGAATCCGTGAGGGCGGTTGCGTTGAACGGATTGACCCGCCCGTCCACCGCGCTCACTTCGTTGAAGGTGCTAATCGGGCGCAACAAGTTGAGCGTATGAAGCCTGCCCTCATGCCCCACCCGAAAAACCCGCACCGAGCCTTCTAACAAAACGAAAAATCCAGAACAGCGCATGCCTTCGGCAAAGATCAACGCCCCCGCCTGATACACATGAACATGTGCAACTGTCCAAACTCGGCGCAACCCTGCCTCGTTCAAGCCCTTGAAATATGCTGTTTGCGAGAGGTTATCCTGCATGACCACTCTTTTCATGTTTGGATCATTGTCTTATCAACATGCCCTAACCATGAAAGGTTTGTCAATAGGTAAGATCATTTATTGAATCGGTGGCGCGGTACGATAATGTTCAATGGCGAGTTTCACCTCTTCAAGCACCTCGCTGGGCGGGTTTCCATAGCGTTCATGACCATTCTGCAGGAAGTCTGATACTAGCTGAACGCGCGGCGCATAAGCGCATCCAAAACCCACTTGATCTTCTAACCACAACAACCGCTCACGATCGGGTTCATAGTCTAACCCGCGCGTGTGATTTCCGTCCGCCCACATCCAACTGGTTGAGATGTTGTTCATGTGTTACTCCCTTCGGTTTGATAAATGGTAGCGGGATGCTACTGTACCGCACCTTGCTTCGCCCCGTTATTTTACAAAATTATCGGTGGATAGTTAGATGCGTTCGCAAATTCGATGGCGCGTCTGGGTACGGCGATAGAGTCGCAGAGTGACTCGAAAGTAGGAACATCAGCATAGACTTCATCTTGATGGTCGTGCTCAACAGGGTGACTACAGCTAGGCAAGTTTGGCAGGTGTTTGACGTGTTTAATCGCTAGACAAACTTAAATTCAAGTGTTATACTACCGTATTGCCCACGCAGTGGGATTTCGATGTTCAATCAGGTTTCATGACACAACAGATAAAGAGGAGTAATCGGCATTGAATTGTTGACAATGCCGCGCAAAGAAAGTTTATGGCTAATCACAAATCAGCATTAAAGCGCATTCGTCAAAACGAAAAACGTCGCATTCATAACCGTATCTTCCGTAACCGTGCCCGTACTGTGGTCAAGCAAGCCCGCGCCAAGATTGAAACTGGCAAGCCAGAGAACTTGGTGGACGCGCGCCAAGCTACCCTGTTGGCAATCCGCGAGCTAGATAAAGTCGCCAGTAAGGGTGTCATTCACAAGCGTAACGCTGCCCGCCGTAAAAGTCGCTTGATGAAATATCTGGCAACTTTAGAAGCAAAAGCCACAGCGTAACCGTCCATTCGTCAATTTTTGCCATCCCGCGCCTTGAACCGCCCATAAGAAACCGATCCGTTGATCGGTTTTTTGTTGTGCCTTCTACACTCACCCACAGGCTTATGCCTTGGTAGAATACTGCGCAATGATGTGAAGAAAAGTATTTAACCGATGAAAACGTTCATTCACGATTTAACGCAACGCTATCCTCTTGATAATCTTGCCACTCGCTCGCATGTCCTCGATCTTGCCCTTCAAATCCAACAGATACCCGCCCCCACTTGGTCAGAAGAAGCACGCGCTCATCATGTGGCAGAGCGTCTGAGGGCGTTGGGTGCTGAACAGGTTGAGATTGACGCGCTCTACAACGTCACCGCTAAAATCAGCGGGAAGCGCAATGATATGGCAGGGGTGCTATTGAGTGCTCACACCGATACAGTTTTCCCTCTCGAAACTGATTTGAGCATACGGCATGAAGGCAACCGCATTTATGGAGCTGGATTGGGCGACAACAGTTTAGGGGTGGCAGGGATGTTAGGTGTCATTCAGTTGCTACGGGCGCACAACATTACCCCTGAATGTCCCGTTTGGATAACCGCCAATAGCCGTGAGGAAGGTCTGGGCGACTTAGAAGGAATCCGCGCGGTGATCGAACGACTTGGCGACCAGATTCAATGTGTGATTAACATTGAGGGGATGGCATTCGGGACGATCTTCAAAGCGGGAATCGCCAGCAAGCGCTTAAAGATTGAGGTCACTGCGGAGGGAGGGCACAGTTGGCATCAACACGGGCAAGCCAGCGCGGTTCACCAGTTGGTTCAACTGGCGACACAGATCACCTACCTACATCCCCCGAGTCAACCTAAGACCACCCTCAATATTGGCATCATCGAAGGTGGGCACAGCATCAACTCGATAGCCACCCACGCCAGCTTGTGGCTAGATCTGCGCTCTGCTGGTTTGACCGCCTTGCGTTCCCTAGAAGCTCAAGTCCTTCAGTTGATTGAGGCACGTCGGCGAAGAGGGGAGCAAATTAAATGCCATGTGGTGGGAAATCGCCCCGCTGGATCCATCCGCGAAGATCATCCACTTGTAGTCGGTGCAATGGAATCATTGGCGTGTTACAACATCGCAGGGGTTTATCAGGTCGGCAGTACCGATGGCAACATCCCGCTGTCAAAGGGAATTCCCACCGTCACCATTGGGATTGGCAACGGGGCAAATTCTCATCGCACGGACGAATATATCGAAATAGATGCGATCGGACAGGGCACCCACCATGTATTCATCTTGCTGTTGGCAACCTGTCACTATGCGGTACAAAAAGGGTGGCAACGGATGGCAGTCTAGCCTGCCGCGCAGGTTTGCTGGCCCTACAACGCGCGTAATGCTTCCATCAAGCGATCCACTTCGTGGTAGGTGTTGTAGTGCACCAAGCCCACCCGCACCAACCCGTGTGCGGCATAGCCCAATCGCTCCATCACTTCTAGCGCGTAGTAGTTCCCGCTCCAAACATAAATTTCTGACTTAGCTAGATGCTCTGCCACTTGATGAGAGGTGTAATCATCATGGGCAAAGATCACGGTCGGCACACGATCGGCAAACTCGGCAGGATCGGTGATGCCAAAAACACGAATGGCGGGCAGGGTCGCCAGTTGCTCAAGCAAGTAGCCCACCAGTTGTTGCTCATACTCACATGAAACCGCTACGCCAGCATGTATGCTTTGGGCGCGTTCGCTCATATGGGTGAAAGGTGCACGGTGTGCTTGCCCATAATGCTCCCCTAGCCACTGAAAGTAATCAATCGCCTTGGCAGTGCCATAGATGGTCTCAAAACTTGGTGTGCCCGTTTCCCACCGATAAGGGGATTTATTTTTGGCGGGACGCACCTTGTAGGCAGGCAATTCCTCCAGCAGATCGTAGCGTCCCCACAGGATGCCTGTATGGGGACCAAAGAATTTATAGGCTGAGCACAGCAGAAAATCACAACCGATTGCCTGCACATCCAGCGGAATATGAGGCGCACTCTGCACGGCATCGACCACATGCAACGCCCCCACTTGGTGTGCCATTTCGGCAATGAATTGAATGGGGTTAATCGTACCCAGCGCGTTCGAGGCATGAACCGTGGCAACCAGCTTGGTTTTTTCATTGAGGACACGCGCGTAGCTTTCTAAGTCAAGCCGTCCGGTTTCCGGGTCAAGGTCGATCCAGCGCACGATCAAGCCTTTATCACGAGCAATCAACAACCATGGAGCAACATTGGCATCATGATCCATCCGTGTGAGTATAACTTCATCGCCTGCTTGCAACGTTTGTGCGATCGCGCGGCTTAAGCCCATGTTGAGTGTGGTCATATTGGGACCAAAAACAATTTCATCAACATTCGGCGCATTCAAGAAGTCCCGCATCATCTGGCGCGAATTGAGTACCAGCTCATCAGTGCGTTGGCTAGTCGTGAAATATCCACCGGAATTAGCATTGGCATTCAAATAATAGTTGCTGACACCCTCGATCACGAAGCGCGAAACCTGGGTGCCGGCGGGGTTATCTAAGAAGATGGCGTCATTGCGATTAACGGATGGGAATAAAGCCCGAATAGCCTGTACATCAAACAAGGTGAGGTTCCTTTGAAATCATCCCATAAGTAATGTGTTTGCGCGTTAAGCGTAGCATACCTGTATTTTCTTGCAAGCCTTTTCAGTTGACGTTGGAACTGAGAGCGCAGTTTCATCTTTCCGTGGCGATGACCATGCTTAACCACCCCAGCACGCACGTCGCGCGTGCGTGGGCAACATCAGGTTCATGAGGGAGAGAGCGCCGTTGGCGGTGCACTTCCGCTTCAAGCTCCCATCGCCTAAAGATCGAGCGCAGTGCGAACCTGACTGACCAGCGACCCAAAGGCTTCGCTGTATAAATCGGAGGGGTGACGTGGGCGTGCAAGCGAAATGGGCAAATCTAATTTAACATGACCGGGGCGTTGGCTCAGTACGATGACGCGATCGGAAAGCAAGACCGCCTCATTGATGTCGTGCGTCACCATCAAAACGGTGAGGTTTTGTGTGTGCCAAACGCGCAATAAGTCGAGGCTCAAACGCTCCCGCGTGAGCGCGTCTAAGGCGCCGAACGGTTCATCCAAGAGCATCACGTCCGGTTGCTGAATCAAAAGCCGTCCCAAAGCAACCCGTTGGGACATTCCCCCTGAAAGCTGACCGGGATACGCCTTCGCAAATCCTTTTAAGCCTAAGATGGGTAACAAGGCTTCCACTTGGGCATAACGTTCTTTTCGACGCACCCCACGAAGCTCCAATGGAAGCGAGATGTTGTCTTGAACCGTGCGCCAGGGCATCAGGTTAGAGTCTTGAAACATAATGCCGACCCGCAAAGAAGGTTTGTTGATGCGCTCTTGGTCAACATAGACGAAACCAGAAGTGGGGTGAATCAGACCAGCGATGAGGCGCAGGGCGGTACTTTTGCCGCACCCACTGGAACCCACTAAGGTCACAAACTCGCCTGGCTCAATGTGAAAAGAGAGTCGGTCAAGTGCTTTGACCAACCCTCCTTGTGCCGTGGGATATTCTGCGCTGACGTTGTTAATGGTGACAGAACACGGCATGCTCTGCCCTAGTTATTCGGTAAGAAATCATTGCTGAAGGCTTGGGTTACGTCGATGGTATCGTTCAGGAATCCCATACTCACAAGCGTCTGCTGAGTGGATTCCCATGCTTCAGGGTGAGATATGCCCAGCATTTCTGACTCCCAAAGCGTAATCGTTTGAAGTAGGATTTCGAACTGCAACAATTCAGCAGGGGTGAAGTTCTCACGCAAGGTTGTTAGCATGTCCGCGCGAGATTGCACCACCTCGTCAGAAGTGGGATTTTGAGCAAGAAATGCCTCTTGAGTGGCAGAAGCCGCTTCTAAGGCGAGCTTGAAGCTGTCCGTTAGGAAGAGATTCTCAACGTATTGGGTGCTGATGAGGTAAGCCTGAGCAGGGTTGTTGATGACGAAGCGAACCGAGCGATCAAACGCTCCTACCATCGCGCTCACTTGGTCTGGGTGATCGGTAGCCATCTGCTCGCTTGTCACCACCCCATTCGATACCAAGTCCACATAGTCTGCCACAGGGAAAACGCGCACCCCTGTTACGTTTCCACAATCTCCTTCTTGAGCGCGCAGTGCAATCTGAAGCGGTTCATTGTTGGCATAAACTGCAGAAGCCTCCACCCCACCCAAGCAAACCACTTCAGGAGCATTGAAGCCAATTTCTACCAACTCAATATCCGACTCAGACATGCCATTGCTTGCCAACAAAGCGACCAAACCGCTATAGGTTGCACCGAAACGACCCGGCACCCCCACCTTGCGTCCAACCAAATCAGTGACCGCTTCAATATCACTGGATTCTGGGACGACTACAGCGACAGGAAACCTTTGAAACCAATTGTAAACGGAGACGATGGGACGTTGGTTGGCACGCGCAACAATGACCTGTTCGCCAGAAATCAACCCAAATTGCCGTTCGCCCAGCGCGATGAGTTCCACGCCATCCGGCTCATTTCCGTACTCAAGGGTGACGTTGAAGCCCGCTTCTTCAAAATACCCTTGCTCTAAGCCAACGTACATCTGCGAAAATTGAACCGTTGGAATGTAGGTCATGAAGAAGGTGGTTTCCACGAGGATATCCTGCGCTTGCACCAAACCAACCGAACCCAACAAAACGAAGACCAACAGCAGTGCCAAACGGATTGCTTTGCTCATGTAGATTTCCTTTTCGTATGGAGAATTAAAAATGAAGAACCCTATCAACTACAAGGCATGGTTTTTCCATGCCAGCATGTTGCGTTCTACTAAACCGACCAGACCGTAGAGCGTCAATGCCATGACAGTCAAACTAAAGACCGCTACGATGACTAACGGGGTATCAAATTGATTGCGCGCCAACGTGATGAGGAATCCTAAGCCCGCCTTCGCACCAACAAATTCCCCAACCACCGCACCAATGACCGCCAACGTCGCACTGATCTTCATCCCCCCTAATACCACCGGGGCAGAAGCGGGCAACTCCAATTGAAACAGTATCTGGCGACGGGTGGCGTGGAGCGTGTACATGAGGTCGTACAGCGAACGGGGAACAGAACGAATCCCAACGATCACGTTCATCAAAGTGGGGAAGAACACGATTAACGCGGAGGTAATCACCTTGCTAGAAGGTCCGCTACCAAACCAAATCACCAAGAGGGGCGCATACGCGACCACTGGGGTGGCTTGAAAAGCAACAATGATGGGAGACAAGGCTTGTTCCAACCACTCCACCTTGGC
>CAIRDJ010000321.1 GCA_903877335.1 uncultured Chloroflexota bacterium
CGAACCATGCTAATCATCATGTGGCGAACGGTGAACTCTGCGGAAGAGTGTACAGAATCAATATTCCAAGTAGACATGGTGTTGCTCCTCATTAGATTGAATGGTTAAACGGACTTTAGTCCGTATTCGATCCAATTAAAGCGGACATCAGTCCGTTTGTCAAGATTGAGGGTAGGCGATCTCATACACTGTTTATCTAGTGGGGAATGAAAAACCGAGAGGGGATGCCTCTCGGTTGGGTAGATTATTTCTCTTCGCGCAGGTGTGGATACAACAAGACATCGCGGATATTGCGCTGATTGGTGAGCAACATGGTGAGGCGGTCAATGCCCATGCCAAAGCCCCCATTGGGTGGCATTCCATAGCGCATAGCACGTAGGTAATCCTCGTCGAGCGGTGTCTCTTCGTCGTCGCCAGAAGCATACATCTGCGCCATATCCAAGAAGCGTTGTTCTTGGTCAAGCGGGTCATTCAATTCGGTGAAGGCATTGCACATTTCCATGCCGGCGATGTATCCCTCAAAACGTTCCACGTGGAAATCATCGTAGTCTACACGCTTGGCGAACGGCGAAATGTCGCGCGGGTAATCCAACAAGAAAGTAGGTTGGCGTAGCTTCGGCTCGACATACTCGCTCAGGAGATGGTCAACCAAACGCCCCCATGTCAAGCCATCTGCCACTTTGCCCCCGCGCTCACGAATTGCCTGCGTGAGTGAGACGGCATCGAGATGATCCATGTAGTCAATCCCGCTATCTTGTTTGATCGCTTCGCGCAGGGTGATGCGCTTCCAGGGCGGGGTGAGGTCAAGCGACTCCCCTTGATAATCAATCACGGTTGTGCCGTTGATCTGCATACAAGCATGTGCAACCATGCGTTCGGTCAGGTCTGCCACATGCGTATAATCAATGTACGCCTTGTAGAACTCAATCTGGGTGAATTCGGGGTTGTGCTTAAAGCTCACGCCCTCGTTGCGGAAGTCACGCCCAATTTCATAGACGGCATCAATCCCCCCCACCAACAATCGCTTGAGGTACAACTCAAAGCTAATGCGCAGGTACAAATCTTGCTTGAGTTGGTTGTGATGCGTGGTGAAGGGACGGGCAGCTGCCCCGCCATATAGAGGTTGCAAGATGGGGGTTTCCACTTCAAGGAAGCCTTCACCATCCATGAAATGGCGGATGGCGTTGACCACTTTGGCGCGTTTGATGAACACCTCGCGCACATCACGGTTCACCGCCAGATCAGCGTAGCGTTGGCGATACCGCGCTTCAACGTTGTTAAACTCCCCATATTCAATCACGGTGCCATCATCTAGGGTTTGTTCTTTGATGAGCGGGAGGGGGGAAAGTGACTTTGCCAACAGGGTGAGGGAAACCACACGGACGCTGATTTCACCGGCTTGGGTTGCCATCATTTGACCACGCGCCTGTACAAAATCATCCATGTCAATGAGTTTGTCTTTGAGCAAAGCGTAGTCAGCTTCTTGAATGTCATTCACACGGACAAATAGTTGAACGCGCCCGCTTTGGTCTTCAATGTGCATGAAGGCGATTTTGCCCTTGATGTTCATGCGACGAATGCGCCCGCACACGGTGACGGTGGGTGCGGTTTCGTCGGTGCCCCCGTTGTTGCGATGTTCGGTGTAGACGTTAATTGCCTGCGCGGTGGTGTGGGTGCGTTCCACTCGCGCAGGGTAGGCTTCGACGTTTTGCTCTTTGAGCGTCTTGAGCTTCTCTAAGCGATCAGATTCAATGCGACTGGGTTTCCAATGCGAGCTTGGTTGTTCGGTCATGTATCATTCCTAACGGAAACTGAATGAATGAAAAGATACAGTCATTGTCTCATAGAACCCACGAATGCTAAAGCATAAATCACTTTACGCTTCTTTGATCCCTACAAATAGCCAGTGGGTGGTTGCGCCTTCGTCCTCGCGGATATGCTCCCCATATTGCCCAATGTGAAGTGGCTTGAAGGGAGCGAATAACGGGGCAAGTTCATCTTTGCGCTTGAAGTTGATGTAGGAGGTGGATTGTACCCG
>CAIRDJ010000322.1 GCA_903877335.1 uncultured Chloroflexota bacterium
AGAATATCATCAATGTGTTCAATGCCGACGCACAAGCGGATCATGTCGCCGGTTACGCCAGCAGCATTTAGCTCGGCCTCGGTGAGTTGGCGGTGCGTGGTAGAAGCTGGGTGTGCTGCCAACGATTTAGTATCCCCAATGTTCACCAAACGCTTGAACAATTTGAGCGCGTCATAGAACTTCACGCCACTTTCAAAACCACCCTTAATCCCAAACGTCAACAGTGCCGAAGGCTTGCCCTGTGTATATTTTTGTGCCAGTCCATAATAGGGAGAATCAGGCAAGCCACCGTAGCTCACCCACGCCACAGCATCATGACCGTTCAAGTAATTCGCAACAGCGAGGGCGTTATCGCAATGACGTTCCATGCGCAAGGAGAGCGTTTCAATCCCTTGCAACAACAAGAACGCATTGAACGGACTCAACGCGGCACCCGTGTTACGTAGCGGAACGGTGCGAGCGCGGGCAATATACGCTGCTGCCCCCATTGCTGCGGTGTAGACCACCCCGTGATAGGAGGCTTCTGGCTCATTCAACATGGGAAAGCGTGCCTTGTGTTCCGCCCACGGGAATTTACCACCATCTACGATGATGCCGCCCAAAGTCGTACCATGACCGCCCATGTACTTGGTGAGCGAATGCACCACAATATCCGCGCCAAAGTCAATCGGGCGGATGAGTGCAGGGGTGGCAACGGTGTTATCGACAATGACGGGCACGCCGTGACGATGTGCCATGCTGGCGATCGCCTCAATATCCACGATGTTGCCAGCAGGGTTGCCAATGCTCTCACAATAAACCGCGCTAGTTTTTTCATCTATCAACTTTTCTAAGTCAGCGGGGCTATCGCTTTCAGCAAAGCGCACCTCAATTCCCAAACGGGGCAACATGTGTGCAAAAAGGGTATATGTTCCGCCATAAAGTTGAGGAACACTCACCACATTATTTCCGCTGTAGGCAATATTCAGGATGGCATAGGTAATTGCCGCGCTACCTGCACTGACGGCAAGGGCAGCAATCCCGCCCTCTAGCTCGGCAACGCGCTTTTCCAGCACGTCATTGGTGGGGTTCATGATACGGCTATAGATGTTGCCCGGCACTGCCAAGTTGAAGAGGTCTGCCCCGTGTTGCGCATTGTCAAATTCATAGGCGACCGTTTGATAAATGGGCACGGCGACAGCTTTTGTGGTGGGATCGCTTTGATAACCACCATGAATAGCGGTTGTTTCTGGTTTCATTGTTTAGGTTACTCTTTCGTCAAACAATAGTGAGATCATGCCCCATTGTGTGGGGACTTCGGCACCATAATAACCCAAAACAGCATGCTTTACATGGGATGATTGGCATAACATTTATGATATAGCTTGAGGAGTCAAGTTTAGCTTTTTCCTACGCTTGGCACGTTGTCTTTGTAACCACTCAACGCTATCTTCAATCTCCATATCCGCCCATCCACCCAGAAGCCCTAACGCGACAATCTCTTTACCTGTCAGAGGGGTTTTGGGTTGAAGCATTTCGGCAATTTCTTCTGCTGTCCACACCCCACCTTCCACTAAAGCAGATTCCTTTTGAATAACCTGATATTCCTCAAGAAATATTGTGAGAAGCTCATCAACAGTCTTACCCGACTGATTAGACAATTCTTGTAATTTCTCCGCTGTTGTCGGACTAATTACTATGTTGACCATCTTGATTATCATCCTTTGTATCCACAACCTATTGTATCCAATAAACCGCTCTTGTGGTTCAATAGATCCACACTTATCTACAACTCTTGTTTACTATAAATTAGCATGAAATCACCCATGCAAACCTTCCCTAGCACATTCGCTTGCCCATCCTATAATGGCGGTTCTACTCGCCTTGCAACTAGGAATGCCCCTCATGCAATCGACCCTCCACCAACCCACCGCCCCCACTTGGAACAACTTTCTAAAAAACTTACTCGACTTCCCTCAGAGCATTAGCTTATCCGGAGTGATGGCAGGCTTTCTTCTGGTGTTGATTAACTACACCGGTCCAATATTGTTGGTGTTGCAAGCAGCAGAAGTTGGCAACCTCACCCCGCAACAAACCACCTCATGGGTGTGGGCGGCGGTGGTAGGCAACGGCATCGGAACGATTTTGTTCTCACTGTTGTTCCGCCAACCAATCACCTTTCCCCATTCGACGGCAGGCGTGGCGTTGCTCGTCACCAGCATTGCCTACTTTCCGTATGAAGAGGTGATCGGCGCGTATATCCTCAGCGCGGTTGCCATCTCCCTGTTGGGCATCAGTGGATGGTTTGGGCGCGTGATGAGCCTCATCCCGCAGGGGGTCATCTTGGCGGTCTTGGGCGGAGTTCTGTTGCGCTTCGGATTGGGAATCTTTAACGGCTTAGACGACCATGCTTACAATCCCATTATCATTCTGGCGATGGTCATCACCTACATTCTTTTGCGTCGCGTGCGCTTTTCTGCCCCCAGCTTGGGGGTGATGCTGGTGGGGTTGCTGGCTTCAGGCGCGTTGGGAATGCTCCAGTTAGAAGCTGTCCCTTTGACGCTGGCAGTGCCCACCTTGACCCTTCCACGCTTCTCGCTGGATGCCACCGTCGGGATAGCCCTGCCCCTCTTCGCCCTCGCCATGAGTTCACAATATGCGCCTGGGCAAACCGTTCTGCTGGCAAACGGCTATAACTCGCCCATCAACCGCATACTTGGCCTGACCGGGTTAGGCTCTATCGGGTTGGCGTTCTTCGGCGGGCATGGAAATTGCTTGGGTGCCCTCACCGCTGCGTTGGTGGTGAGTCCCGATGCTCAACCCGACCCCAATAAACGCTATGCCTCCGCCGTGATGGGAGGAGTATGGCATATTGTCTTCGGGTTGTTGGGAGCAACGATGATTGGCTTGTTCGCCATTTTCCCCAAAGTGGTGGTTGCCACTGTTGCCGGCTTGGCATTGAGTGGAACCATAGCCAACTCCATGGGGAACGCGCTGGAAAAGCCAGAGGGGCGCGATGCCGCCATCCTCGCCTTTTTGTGTACAGCGGGGGACTTTTCGCTGTTCACCATTGGCGCACCGTTTTGGGGCTTGCTCGTCGGAAGCCTCGTCCACGCGCTGTTAACGAGCTACCGAAACACAAAATAATTATTTCGACGCTTCACGTTGCTCAAGATGAATGGGAAGACGCTGATACAAAAGCCACGAGGCGTTCCCATTCAATGGCACCATCCATCGTACAGAAATCATCCATGAATCGGTGTGATAACCGATTCAACAGCTTATCGTATGCCAGTTGATACTCATCATTACGTTGCTTTGCACGATAGCCCAACGGTTGGATGATGTCTAAGTACAAACTAGGAACATCGGAGATAAACTCCCAAAAGACCTGTCCGCATAATTTCATGTATGGGACTTGCTCAATAACTTCTTTGCCCTTTTTGATCTTGCCGATGCTATGTGGATTACACCCCGTCCCATACATACACCCATTCACAGGAACGATGGCGGAGTATGGGGATTGGGCTTGCAAACGATCTATGGCTTCTTTGAAGTTGAGTACCATTTTCGCTACTTGACTAGCATTCCCCCAGTTGGGTCCTGATTTTATCTCGATGATATACAACGTACCGTGTTTCGATAGCAACAAATCAATCCCTGTTAATTCCTCTAAATGAGGTTTGCGTGCATCAAAACAAACCTGCGCCACATAAACCGCAAGCCCCTCTAAAAAATCACCGAACAAAGTCTCTTCTTGCGAAGAAATGAAAGCACCAAGAATACTCTCAACAAAATCTTGAGCGCGTTCTAGGTGTTTTGCCTTGAACAAATAGGGGTTTTTACGTTTGAGAATGTCGTTTAATTCAAGACCTCTCACACGCTCCAACCGTTTGGAATGGAAGGTAGTGATATGATTCTCGATATAGATTGTGATGGCTTCAATCAACGGGGTAGACACGTGTTAGAGTAGCCTTTGCTGTTGGATGTGATTGATTTGTGCTTGGATTAACTCGGCATATTCGGGCATGATCTCCACGCCGATAGCATTTCGGTTTAGTTCATGGGCAACAAAAAGCGTTGTTCCAGAACCTGCGAAGGGGTCTAAAACCGTATCCCCTGTTTGAGTGAACAGTTTGATAAACCACTCAGGCAACTGTCGGGGAAAGGCAGCACTATGTCCACGATTTGCCGTTTCAGTCGCCATGTGAATGACGTTGGTAGGATAGACCAAATCACGCCCCACCCAAGAAGAAACATTCTTACCAAAACCACTCATAACCTTAGACTCATCCCGAATCTTATCGGTCTCACTCAAATGAGTTAAGCGCGTTTTTGCCCAATCCCCAATGGGGACTCTAACTTCATCTTGGTACATATCAAATTGTTTTTGTTTGTTGAATTGCAAGAGGCGTTCCCAAGCATCCCGAAAACGATTGGGCCACTTGCCAGGGTAGGAATTTTTTTTGTGCCACATGAACTCTTCAGTCCATAGCCAACCCTGCTCTCGCAATGCCTTAATCAAATCAATCACATAGGTGTGACGTTCCCCATCTACAACCTTCTCCTTAATGTTGAGGATGAAAGTCCCGCGTGGGTGCAACACACGCTTCAGTTCCGATGAAATCGGCAAAAACCACTCCACGTATTGATCGGGATGAACCCCACCGTAGGTTTGCTTTCGTTGATCGGCATAAGGCGGTGAGGTGAAAATGAGTTGGACAGAATCATCGGCAAGTTGTGCTAGTTGTTCAGCACAATCCCCTAGGATAATCCGCGCGTCGGACATCTTGAAGTCCCTTTACCATGAAGGTGATGTCAAGCAGAACACCGATTATACTACACCTGCATGCTATTTTCGTAACGTTGGCGCGTCAGTTGCACCGCTTGCACGGTATTGCGCATGAGGATAGCCACCGTCACAGGACCCACCCCAC
>CAIRDJ010000323.1 GCA_903877335.1 uncultured Chloroflexota bacterium
CGGTGGGTTGGCTCTTTTCATTGCCTACGGTCGCCTTAGCATCATGCCGATTGAACCCCGCACGCCAAAAGCATGAGTTGAACCACTGGGCAGAGTCTGAGCACGGACAAGTAAGAAGAGTCTATATCTTTACCACAAAAGATATTCCACATGCTGTGTTTGGCGCGTCAATATGATTGTAAAAACGGGTATTTTCGCTATGATACCGTATAAATTCATGTTGGCAATCAAGGGACAAACTTTACCATGAACGAAACTGGTCTTAATGAACTGGCAACCCAGATTAGTGGGTGCCAGCGCTGTAGCCTGCACACAGGGCGCACCAAAACAGTACCGGGTGCTGGCAATCCCAATGCAGAAATTATGTTCATTGGCGAAGCCCCTGGTCAACGAGAAGACGACCTTGGCATCCCCTTTGTGGGACGCAGTGGAGAATACCTCAACTATCTGCTCAACCTGATTCAACTAGAACGCCAGAGTGTGTTCATCACTAATGTCGTAAAGTGTCGCCCTCCTGCCAATCGTGACCCCGAAGCAGAAGAGATTGAGGCGTGTCGCATATATCTTGACCAGCAAATTGACATTATCAATCCCTCCGTTATTGTCACGGTTGGGCGGTTCAGCATGGCACGTTACTTCCCTAAAGCCAAGATCACCCAGATTCATGGGCAAGCGAAGTTTGTGGACAAACGCGCTATCTATCCCATTTATCATCCTGCCGCTGCTTTACGCAACCCCGCACTACGCCGTGACATGGAGGCGGATATCAAGCGATTGTTGGAAGTGATTGCGCAGGTCAAGCGGTTGCGCAATGTAGAGATTACCTCCAATATCCCTGACAAAGACCCTCCGCAACAGATGGCTTTGTTTTAATGATGTCTTGATAGTTTGCGCATTCAGCGGTTGATGGCGCAAACGTATTAACGCCATCATGTGCTGTGATGCCCTAATGCGTGGTGGGCATGTTCTGGCGATTCCATGCTAGGGTTCGGTGGATGATCTCATCAATGGGTGTGCCCTTCCACCCAAAGCGCGTTTCAAACTTGGTGCTGTCGATGATGAAGGGCTTCTCAAATTCGTACAGCATCTCATAAATCTCACCCAAGTCTTTGACGAATAGTCCGATCAACCCCAACATCAACCGACCGGCAACCAGCGTTTTAACGGGTTGTCCTGCTTCGGCGTAGATCTTTTCTAGCCATGCGCGTGTGGTGATGGCGGGGGCAGTGGGGACGTGCCAAACCTGTCCGAAAGTATCATCCTGTTCGGCGAGATCAACTAAGGCACGCCCAACATCTTTAACGTAGGTCATGCTATGGACGACATCCAAAGACCCCACTACTTGCGCTGGTTTGCCCAGCAATGCCGCTTGAAACACGCTCGAACTCATAGCCGCCCCGTGCACGCGCAATCCCACAAAGTCCGACGCGCGAGCGATGACCATGTTGATTTTGCCTTGAGTGTGTAAATCTAAAAGCTGTTGTGCCATCTCCCCGCGCAATCTACCTTTCCGTGTATGGGCGATATAGGGTAAGCCTTCATGAATGGGCTTTCCGTTGGTATCCCCGTACATATACAGGTTATCCATCACCACCAACTTGGCTTGGTTGGCTTGTGCTGCAGCAACTACCCCCGCCTGCATGGGAGGGAAGTCTGTTGCCCATTTGCTATAGGTTGGATTGAGCGCATTGTAAATCACTGTTGCCCCTTGAGTGACGTGGGTGCTGAAGTTGGTATCGGTGACATCTCCACGCACCAACTCAACCCCTTCAGGGAGTGGCTCGCTGGTCTTACCGCTACGGTTGACCAATACAATCTGGGTGTACCCCCGTGCTCGTAGGGTGTCCATCACGCTCATGCCAATGGGACCCGTTCCAAAAATGATATTGCGTTGTGAATATGACATGCTTTTTCTCCTTAGTTATGATGATAAGATGTGTTGAATAAACCTGACTCACAAAGTGAGTCCGTTGGTGAAAATCGTTATACATAGTGGCTTATCATCCTCTTATGAAGAGGGTGATCCGTTTTAGGGAAGACTTAGCAGGTGAAGGTGACGGGTTAATCCTGCTCCAAGAATAGGAATTGATTGTGTATTTGGGCGCGGTAAAACGCCTCCGCATCTCCCACCACTGGGGGAGTGTGCTCGGTTAGTTCTAACGCGACCAACCCGTGCATGACTGACCACATCAGGTTCATGGCATAGAAGACGACTAGCTCGCTTTCGGTTGCGTTGGGCAGGAAGCGCGTTCGGAAATGCTCGGCGATGTTCGGTGGAACATGGCAACGAACGGGTGAGAAGTGCATTTCTTTGGTGGCAACCGCTTCATTCATGACCACCAAAAACGTTTCACTCATTAACTTTGCGGCAGGGACGGTCACTTCTTTGGGAGCGACATAGCCCGGTATCGGATTCCCATAAATCAACTGATAATCCACACGATGGCTAAGTGCCCACTCTCGGTAAGCAAGGCAACCCTCGAAGAGTTGTGCTTGCGCTGTCAACTGCTTGAACCGAGCACGGGCGATGCAGTTTTGCACATGATGAGCGTGATTGGTGAACGCATCTACGATCAACGCAGTGATGAGATCATCCATAGATGGGTAGTAGTGGTATAACGCTGGTGCGGTGAGTCCCATCTCACGGGCGATTGCACGCAGGCTTAAGCCTTGTGTTCCCTTTTCCTGCATCAAAGCGCGGGCAATCGCTTTGATCTCATGCCGTGTTTGTTCGTTGAGTAGCTCTTGACGCGGTCTTGGCAAAGCGTCTCTTTCCTCTATGTTTCAGTGCATTGAGATAATCATACAGTGTTAGGTAAACAATGTCAATATAATTTAACGGCGTATATCAATATTAAAAGATAATTATAAAGTTGTTGCATCCGCAAGCGACTTCTCGCCAAATTGCCGCTCACTATAAGGTTCACTCACTAACGGAGAGGCGATAGACCAGACGGTAGAGGGCACTGTGCATGTCAAATAGGTACTCATGCTCCGCGTGACTGATCTGACTGGCGTTCACCAACACTTCCCCTAAGAAATCATCCCCACCGCGAAACCA
>CAIRDJ010000324.1 GCA_903877335.1 uncultured Chloroflexota bacterium
GTCCGCCATTGAGGGGCTATATGCGTTGGGGTGGCACTTCTACATCTTCATCGGGAAGAATGGTTGCCGTTTGATGTGCGCATGGGACACGCTGCCGGAAACGGTGGATGCGTTTGCGGATGATTTGCAGGCGTTGCTAGGCTAACGGTGCTGTTGTGCCGCCCAGTCTTCCCGTAGCAACCCATAGATCACTTCGCCTTAGGGGAGCATCTGTAGCCAAAGCGCGTTCCAAGTCAGGGTGACTTGTGGAAATTCTGTTGGCAAGGCGCAATGACCACGCCCTGCCAACGAATGAACGGTTTAACGTCCGACGGGAATATCTTGGGGGTTGATGAAGACGCTCATCACTTCTTCAAGCATGGCTTCACGGTTGCCATCAAAACGGCGCAGATCATAACAACCGAGTGGGTGTTGATAAACGTGACCAACACATTGATTGCAGTAGCTACAGGGTTTGTCCGGCACATCCTTGCCACTCATGAATTGGTTGGGCAAATCATTATTGGCGACCAAAGTACGCGCCATTGAAACAGCATCGGCTTTGCCTGTGGTGATCGCCTCACGAATGAGGGACGCGCGTTGAAAGCCTCCCGTACAAATGACGGGGACGCTGACGTGCTTCTTGATTTCAGCGGCGAAGTTCAAGAAGGGAGCTTCATACGATTGTCCGATTTCTGGACGGTTACGAATTTGTCCCCATAGGAACCCAAACAGTGGGCGCAAGAACGGCACGCTGAACAGCGCAAAGTTGAGTGGCGCTTTTGAGCCAGAACGCAACATCACCGTGTAGCTCTCTGACAGTGAATTGTAGGGCCACTCCCCCTTCGGGTTGGTGGGGTGAGGGAAGGAGTTGCCACCGGAAACATGAATAGCATGCACGCCTTCTGCTTCTAGCCATTTTGCAACTTGGATGGAATCTTCGATGGTGTTCCCCTTCTTTTCGTAGGGGAAGGGATAGTTACCCCACTCAATCACGCTCAACTTGGCTTGCAGGTGAAAATCATCCCCAGCAGCAGCTTTGATAGCACGGACAATTTCCAGCAAGAAGCGGGCGCGGTTCTCCAACGATCCGCCATATTCATCGGTGCGGTCGTTAATGGCAGAACTCAAGAACTGATTGATGAGATAACCATGCGAAGCGTGCAACTCCACGCCGTCTATGCCGGCTTCACGCGCGCGACGCGCCCCTTGTGCGAACCAGTCTACCACTTGGTGAATTTCATCTTTGGTGATGGCGCGGCAGGGAATCCCTGTGAGGGCATCCCGTTTGTTGGTGGAACTGAGGGCAGGCGTTCCAAAGTTCCCTACACCTGGTAGGTCGCGTTGTCGCCCAGAGTGGCTCAATTGCATGATGTATTTTGCGCCATGTTCATGAACGGACTGCACCAATTCACGCCAGAAGGGAATGCGTTCATCACGGTCAATCATCGCATAATTGGGTAAAATTGCCCCATTGGGCTTGACGGGGACGTGTGCGCTCACGACCGCGCCCACCCCACCACGGGCAAATTTATTCTCCCAGTTAATCCGCGCCTGTGATCCTGTTCCGTCATAATGGTCAAAGCGTCCTTGAACGCTCGAGCGAAGAATACGATTCTTAATAGTTAAATGCTTGAACTCAAGCGGTTGAAAAATAACGTCAGACATGAGATGACTCCGTACATGTGATAAAACCTCACCCAATTCTAATCTTACCACTAGCAGGGCTATTGTGCAAACTAGGTCGCTGATAACAAATAGTCGCAACTTGCATGACTTTTGTCACCTGTTGCGACTCTTTTCTTGGGTGATACCAATAGGCGTGGGCGCGCAATCGGGCAACCCCCACCCATCCTAGAAGGCAGTCTCTCTACTGGGCATGGCAACTAGCAATTGCTCTTCGATGAGGTGGGTGAGGTGCATGGTGTGAAACCTATTTGAAAGTGGGGGGTAGCTCATACCCCCCTGTGCGCTATTTCTTGGTGACGACTTTGAGGGCTTTGCTCACGCTATCTTTGGGGCTAATTTTGATCTGCTCATCAATCAGGATGCCGTTTTCATCAATCACCCAATGCGAGCGGATTGCCCCTGTGAACAGTTTCCCGAACATGGACTTGTCCCCCCACGCACCCCACGCCTCTAAAACAGCGTGGTCGGGGTCAGAAAGCAAATCATACGGGAGCGATTCCGATTTTTTCCATGCTTTCAATTTGTCGGTGGGGTCATCACTGATCCCTAATACGACGACATTCTCCACGCTCAAGCGTGGGGACTCATCTCGAAAGCCACATGCCTGCATGGTGCAACCAGGGGTATTGGCGCGTGGGAAAGCGAATAGCACCACCTTTTTTCCACGTAAACTACTCAATTCAACGGCAACCCCATCTTGATTCAAGAGGGTGAAATTTGGTGCAAGTTCTCCGATAGTTGGCATAGCTTAGCTTCTCCTTGGGTTAGGTCACATCGAATTATACATCTAATATCACGGCAGTTTCAGTGCGCCATCCTAGATATAATGCCTGAAAGAACTGCTTGAGTTCATGGAGGGTTTGGTCGTCTAGCGTGGCATCTGCGCTCAACAGGAACGGGAAGCGTTCATCCGCATCTGGGGGGGCGGGGGTGAGGTTGAAGATGTCGGTTGCGTCGAGGTTGCGTGGGATGGCGTGGAAGAACAAAAGCGTGATAGCAGAGCGCGACGGCTCAAATGTCCCCAGCATGAACAGAAGATAGAAGAGGTTATTGCCACTCATGGCAATTTCTCCCAAGCGTCGGCGTGGGTTCAAAACGGATTCAAAGTAGACACCTTGCGGGCGGATGCTTTCCACCATGGCAGATTGCTCATTCAACTCGCGGAGCGTTTCCCCCAGCAATGACCACACCAAAGGCGCGTCAGACGGGGTGGGCAATTGCAACAAGAGCCACCGCTCGGCATGGTCGGTGAGGGGGTAGTTGATGCGTCCAAAACACCCAAACGGACGTTTGAGCGCGTTCGCCACACATCCCACGCAATGCCCCTCTAACGGGTGCAACTCTTGCGCGGCGGTGAGGAGGTCGCTAATTAGGATCACCTGTGTTTCTTCCTGTCCGTCGGCATGGGTGCGCGTGAACTCAAAGCCCATTTGCTCGAAGGGGCGGTCGTCGCCAGCTTCACGGTAGACTTGAATCACCCGTTGCGCTTGGTCACGCCCTTTCAAGCGTGCCAAAATCCCATCTGTGCCCAGCGTGCGCTTGGGAACGCACGCATAATTCACCACATAATCAATTGCCATCTTCGCCCCTACAGCAGGTAAACTTGGGTGGGTTGTTCCGCCAACCACGTATCAAAATCGGCGAGGATGCGTTGTATCAGGCTCATCCGCGCCTTGTCATCTTCCACGATATTCATGCGCGTGGTGTCAATGCGCAAAACGGGGGCATCTTGATAGGTGGAAAAGAACGCCTCATATTGCTCGGTGAGGTGTTGCATGTACTCGAACATTGCCTGCCGTTGTTCATAGTCGCGCCCACGTGCGGCAATGCGTTGCATCAAGACGTCTAGGTCTGCCGTCAGGTAAACCACCAGGCTAGGTTGCACAAGGTTCTCCGCAAGGTTGGAGCTAATCTCCAGATACAACTCATATTCTTCTGCATTGAGGGTATAGCGCGAGAACAAATCATTCTTAGCGAAGATGTAGTCGCTCACGATGATGCCCCCCTCACGCGCTAGTTGGTTATATTGCTTGTAGCGGTTCATCAAAAAGAAGAGTTGAGTTTGAAGCGCGTAACAGGTGGGGTTCTCATAGAACCGCGCAAGGAAGGGGTTTTCTGCAAAGACTTCGAGCATCAACTCTGCTTGTAGTTGCTGTTGTAAATAGGTGGCAAGCGTGGTCTTGCCGACACCGATCGGACCTTCGATCCCGATGAATGGGCGCATATTGTTATCCTTGACGTGATTTAACCGAGCAGTCAACTATGTTCTTATTTTAGACCATCTTGGAAACTTCTACAGGGGAAAATGGTTTGAGTTCCGTTAAAAAGCCAAACACCACCCAAGTCATTAAGGTGGTGTCTGGCTAACCAAGAGGAGAATAACGGGAATTAACAAAAGGGAAGTTAGAGCATGTGCTTGAGAATCCGCTCTAGGGCAATGGAGTGAGCAGAGGCACCATGCGACTGAAAGAACTCATCTGGGGAGTTCCATTGCCCATGATCGTAAGAGACGCGGTGATCGTTATGGTCGCCTTCAAAGCGCACCTCAAAGGATTTGAACTTGAGGCGGTAAGGTTCGTGGGAATAAAGCCGCGCTTTCTCAACATCGTTGGGATAGCTTTCCCCCTGCACCAAGGGGCGTTTGAGCATGTGCCCAATCATGCGCTCGGTTGCCATCACATGCGAGCACGGATGATCCTGCCGAAAAGCGCGACAATCACATTTTAAGCCGTGTTCATCTAAGCTAACTTGGTGGGGTTGATTGTCCCCTTGAAAGATGGCTATGAACGCCTCAAAGGTGACTCGTTGGGGTTCTTGTGCATACAACCGCGCTTTTTCAATTTTGCTGATCATTCCGCTGTCCATAACACATGCTCTCCTTTGCACACAACTCACAAGAAAATAACAAGGCGCGTAGCTAGTACGCGCCCTGGTTTGATACACTGGCTTGGAAAATTGTTTCAATGACGCTTTTGCTGAGTGAAAACTTCATCATTGCACCTCAGTAATTTAAGAGCAGTTTAAGCGAACTTGATCTTTCTGTCAAGCACACTTTAAGAAACATACCCCAACCAATTTACAGCGCGTTTGCCCTACGTAATCTCGCCAGTTGTGTGGGAGGATTGCGCAAAATGCGTTATAGTCTGTGATGATGATAGCGAGTCTCTAGTTAGAGAAAATGAGCATGAATGAATTAGTCAAAACGTTTGACCTTGAAGTGGTGACGAGCAGAACCCCCGCTGAATTTGTGCGGTTACTATTTGAGCGGATTGATGTTGAAACACACATTCAACAATACGAAGACATCGCTGAAATCCGCACCGAGAATTTTGAGATTTCCGCTTTTGCAGGGGCACACGATGCTTTGTCTGCTGAACTAGCCATCGCGCCGGATGTCTTCATTGAGTTTCGTCCCTTGCCACAATTGGCAACCCAGATCATCGCCATCAAGCGGTTGATTGTTGCCATTGATAAATGGCTTCACTTCATCCACAACGACTTTGCGCTGATCTATAACGGTTCAATCGTGATGATGTATCGCAAAGACAAGCGACTCTATGTGAACGAGCTTTGCCCTGTGTGGAATGAACACCGTCGCGGATTGCTTTCCTATCCTTACGAGATCGTGCAAATTGCCGACATCGGCACAGAAATTCGTTAGCGTGGGGTGGGGGGTGAGCGTGTCACCCCCCACATGGGTTAGGCAAGGGTGGGCAAGAGCTGGCGCGCGACCAAGCGCAATTGGATGCCCGGCTCTGGGCGCAGGGTGATGGCAGGGTGGGCGGTGATGTGCTGGTTAGGAATCCATTCCACATCAACCCGTTGAGCAATCCGCGCCAGAATCAAGATCGCTTCCATCATGGCGAAGTGATTGCCGATGCACACGCGCACCCCTCCGCCAAACGGGAAGTAACCCTCTTTGATCGTGCGGTCGGTTGCAAACCGTTGTGGGTTAAATTGTTCGGGTTGTTCCCAATACGCTGGGTGATGGTGCATGAGGTATTGGCTCATGATGAGCACCTCCCCTGCCTTCATCTTTTTCCCCCCGATCTGTACATCCTCACGGATTAAGCGCGAGGTGACGTAAGCCGGTGGGAAAAGGCGCATGGACTCTTTCACCACCCAATCGGTATAGGTCAGCGCTTTGACATGTTCAAAGGTGGGGCGGGTTTGTCCCAATACGCGATCTGCTTCTGCTTGGACTTTGCGCCACTCCTCAGGGTGTTGTGCCAACAGGTAGAAGGCCCACGAAAGCGCGTTCGCGGTGGTTTCGTGCCCAGCAATGAACAGGGTCATACACTCGTCGCGCAGTTGCTTGATGTCCATGCCCTCCCCCGTCTCTTCGTCGCGGGCGAACAGCAACATGGAGAGCAAGTCGCCATTGTTGTTGCCAGAAGCTTGACGCTCGGCGATCAACCCATAGATCAGATCATCCAAGATTTTGCCGTCGCGCATGGCTTGGCGTTGCTTCGGCGTGAGGGCGAAACGCGCCAATGGGCTATTGATGCGTTGCATGGTGGCGTTGATGGAGGTGGTGATGGCGTTCCCAAAGGCGTGTGCATCCCCAGCAACATCCGCGTCAAACAACACTTTAGCGATGATTTCCATCGTCAACAGCATCATCTGCTCATGGATTTCTAGCGTGGTCTCCGCGCCCCAGCGCGCAAGATAGCGATCTGTGAAGGCGACAATGGTATCAGCATAGTTGGCAATTTGCCGCGCATGAAAGGCGGGTTGTGCCAGCTTGCGTTGTTGTTTGTGTAGCGGATCGTCACTGGTCAAAAGTCCATCCCCTAAGCTGTTCTTGGTGCTGTTCTTGAGCGCGGGGCTTTTGTGTAATTTGCCCGATTGCTTGACCAGTGCCTCGTGAATGTGTTCCCCATCTCGCAACAGATAGGCTTGTTTGTTCAAAAAGCGGAGCGGAACTATCTCGGTCGCGTCGGCGAACTGGCTCAAAAAGCCGATTTGGTCACGGCGGAAGTGACGTAGATGTCCAAACAAAAATTCAGGTTTGCTGTAGGTGGTCATCAAAACTCCTCTCGTGTTGACAACATTCGTATAATGATGAGTATCTTCAACCGACTAGCCTTGTCAACAATGAAAGTAACCATCATGTCTACTAATGGACGCTTGTCTACTAATGAGCCAGAAGACCGTCGCCGCGTGCGCACGCGCCAGATGTTGCGCAATGCCTTGTTGGAATTAATTGACGAGAAGGGGTACGAAAGCGTGACGGTGCAGGAAATTACCGACCGCGCCGACCTCAGTCGTGCCACGTTCTACCTGCATTTCAAAGACAAAGATGAATTGTTGGTTGCCACCCTACAGGCGATGTACGACGATATTCGGGATGCACTGACGGTCAAGGAAGGCGCGACCATGCAACCGAACCACGTAGCGTTGAATGCGTTCAAGCATGTGCAAGCCCACCGTAAGCTATACAAGGTGCTGTTGGGGGAGCGGGGCATGGCGGCGGTGTGGCAGCGTATTCAAGCATACATGTTCACCTACGCCCACCAAACCATCAGGACCGTGCGTAGGCACAACGGCTACTCGGAAACGCGCGTGCCGACGGAAATCTTGGCGCAGTTTAGCGCGGGCGCGCTCAACGCTTTGCTCATCTGGTGGGTACAACATGACTTTGCGTATTCCGCCGAAGAAATGGCAAGCATGTACCAAAAGATGATTCAACCGATGTTGATGGCGAACATGGTCAACCCAAACACAAAACCGCCCACAGAATGAGTGTGGGCGGCTTCGACGTGACAGGGTGAACTTGCAAGGCTAGAGCAAAGCGGGGTCATCCGGGGCGAAGGCGCTCGCGCGGCTAGCAAATGAAGTTGGACCACCCATGGAGGCGTGTGCCTCTGCTGCTTCTTGCGCTTTGCGCTCTTCTTCCTCATCCTTGCCAAAGCGGATCGAACTGCCATCTTGGCGGACTGCCTCGACAGACAAGCCCAAACTTTGTAATTCTTTGACCAACACGCGGAAACTGGTAGGGATGCCGGGGTCATCAATCTGTGCGCCCTTGACGATCGCCTCATACGTCTTGACGCGCCCTTGCACATCATCTGACTTGACCGTGAGCATCTCCTGGAGGATGTACGCTGCACCATACGCTTCCAGTGCCCACACTTCCATTTCCCCAAAGCGTTGCCCACCGAATTGCGCCTTACCACCGAGAGGTTGTTGCGTCACCAAGCTGTAGGGACCGGTGCTGCGCGCGTGCACTTTGTCTTCGACAAGGTGCGCCAGCTTGAGCATGTGGATCATCCCCACCGTCACCGCTTGGTCATAAACCTCGCCAGTTTTGCCATCGAACAGGCGCATCTTGCCATACACAGGGGCAGGTTGCTTGGTTTCAGTGATGATCCGACGAACGACCTTCTCAAATTCGCGCTGGTTGATGTCGTCGGGAATGTCGTAGTGTGGGGCAACATGCTTCGCCCACACGCGCATACCGAAGTTCCAAGCGTTGTGATCGCGGAAATCACGCTCTTCAGGGCTTAGGCCTTCGTTTGAGAATGCCAACACCGTTTCTGGATCCATGCCTTGCTCACGTAGCCATTCGATCAACACGGAACGCCGTAAGTAAACGTCGTCGTGCATGATCTTTTCTTGGCTATATTCGCCGAACTGACCCAACCACTCTCTACAGTAAAGCCGACGCATTTCAACATCATCCTTTACCTCGATGGGGTTGTACTGGAACTGCTTAGCCCAGTCCCACGCGCGTTCCGTGATGATGCCCCACGCATAATCAATCAACCAGGCGCGCGCCAACTCGGCTTGAATTTCATACTCTGTTGCACCATCAAACACGGGGGTAATGGCGCGGAAACCGAGCCGATCCGCCGCCCAGCCGGTGTGAATTTCCAACACTTGCCCGATGTTCATGCGTCCTGGCACGCCGAGCGGGTTCAAGATGATTTCAATGCTTCGCCCGTCTTCTAGGAAGGGCATGTCCTCAATCGGAACAATTTTTGAGATCACCCCCTTGTTGCCATGTCGCCCTGCCATCTTGTCCCCAATGGTGAGTTTACGCTTTTGGGCGATGCTCACGCGCACCATCTTCTCCACCCCAGCGGGTAGGTCGTGATAGTCTTCGCGCACGAAGGTTTTTACATCCACCACCTTACCGCGCTCCCCGTGGGGCAGGCGCAGTGACGTATCCTTGACCTCACGCGCTTGTTCACCGAAAATCGCACGCAGGAGCTTTTCTTCGGGAGAGAGTTCTTTTTCGCCCTTGGGTGTGATCTTGCCGACGAGAATATCGTTCGGGTTGACCTCTGCCCCCACGCGAATGATCCCCTGCTCGTCGAGGTCTTTGAGCGTTTCTTCGCCCACATTGGGAATATCGTAGGTGATTTCTTCGGGACCTAGCTTGGTATCGCGTGCTTCGATCTCATGCTTTTCGATGTGAATACTGGTGAACTTATCTTGGCGGAGCAACTCTTCATTGATGAGAAGCGCGTCTTCATAGTTACCGCCCTCCCAACTGATGAACGCGCCCAACACGTCGTGCCCAAGCGCAATGCGTCCATATTCGGTAGAGGAGCTGTCGGCGATAATTTCACCGGCATAAACCCGTTGCCCCTTGACCACAATCGGCTTTTGGTCAACGCAGGTGGATTGGTTGGAACGGTTGTACTTGCGCAAGCGGATGGTCAGTTCGTTGCCGTCGTCCCCGCGTAGGATGATGGCATCTCCCACCACGCTCAACACTTCGCCGTTGATCGGGCAAACCACCACTTGCCCACTGTCATAAGCGGCTTGGCTTTCCATGCCTGTCCCAATTAACGAGACATCGGGCTTGAGCAAAGGCACAGCTTGACGTTGCATGTTGCTACCCATCAGCGAGCGGTTGGCATCGTCATGGTCAAGATAGGGGATGAGTGCCGCGCTGATGCCCACAATTTGACGGGGGGCAATATCGACATAGTGGATTTTCTTGGGCGAGACGATGATAAACTTTTGGCTAAGGCGCGACGAAACGCGATCGCCCACAAACTGGCGACGCTCGTCCGTCACGGCATTCGCTTGCGCCACCGTGTAGGGGTCTTCTGCATCCGCAGACATGTATTCAATCTGTTCGGTGATGAA
>CAIRDJ010000325.1 GCA_903877335.1 uncultured Chloroflexota bacterium
ACAATAGTATTATTGCTGGGGTCTTTGAGTGTGAAGCTATCGGTGGCTTGAATGCTGTTTCGGTTAGCAAGATCATCAAAGCGCGACGGATGCACCCGTAACTCAAACTTCTCTAACCCAAGCGTACCTTCATGGCGTGGCGAACGCCCTGCCCAAATGTTCGCACCGATGTGGTGATGATAGCCATCATACGACATGAAGGTCGCCGAACCCCCGTAATTCACCACCACATCTAGCCCAACCTGCTGGGTATAATATGCTTCTGTAGTTTGGATGTGCCCCACATGCAGGTGAATGTGACCGATGTATGTATCGGGATGGAGCGTGGTGAAGGTGGTTTCTTGTCCGCGCAAAGTGCGCGTCAAATCATCAACATTGAGCGCACGAGTGACCATCTGCAAGCGACTGCCCGTATACCATTGGCTACGTGGGCGATCGGCGTAGATCTCAATGCCGTTCGATTCGGGGTCTTCTAAGTAGATCGCTTCGCTCACGCCATGATCGCTTAACCCTTGTAGAGGGGTGCGCGTTCGGACGAGATGCACCAACGACTTCGCCAGATCATACCGACTAGGCAACAAGATAGCAAAATGGTATAAGCCTGCCGTTCCGCTAACGCGCTTGGCAGTGGGTGTTTCTGTGAGTGCCAGTAAATCCCGATCATGCACCCCTAGATGAACGGTGTTCTGTTGCGTGCGGTTCACCTGTAACCCAATCGTCTCGGTGTAAAACTGGATGAGCGGTTCAAGGCGGGCGACATTGAGATGAACGAGACCCATTGTTGGTTGTGTCATGATTGCCGTTCTCAGTCCTTTATGATGTCTATGACCTAGATAGGTTGTACACTATATTGACGTTTTCTAACAACGGAAACTAACCCAACGTGCGATTACAAATTAGGTTAGAGATTTTGCCTAACGCTCCCGAACCCGCTCAAAGTGAACCCCTACGCGCATCTTTGGGGCACATCGACATTTGATTGCCCAAGTGGCATGGTCATCCGATAGTCGCTTCACTGTCATGGGCGTTGCAAACGGCGCATTGAGTGGGTGGAAAGTGCAAGATGGGAACGCAGTGAACCTTCTGCCCCGCTACGTTTCAGGGTGATGTACGTGAGATTCTAAGCGATTATGAGCGACGCATGGTCTATTCTGCTACAAAGTTCTTGCGCAACGAATGTTTTTGGCATAGGATCATGAGAGTGTGCAAACACGTCGAAAAGAACCGTCTCCTTTTATTTTGAAAGCACCCAAAAATGATTTCTCATGGTTATTATTTAGCCCTCTTCACCGCCCTATATTTTGTGCAGGGGGTTATCACCGCGTATTCCTCCACCTTCTTCAAGCCTCACATGAACAGCGTAGGCATCAGTCCCGAACGCATCGCCATTGTCAGTAGCTTGAGCCTTGTCCCGTTCATCATCAAACCGCTGTTTGGCATCTTGAGCGACCGCGTGAATTTGTTTGGGCGGGGCTATCGCATCCCGTACATGTACGTTGGCATCATTGGGTGTGCCGTGCTATTTTGTGTCGCTTTTATCACAGACCCCATTCGTAACTACCCTCTACTCGGAGTGATCGTGGTGGCGATTGTGTTCTTCATGGCGTTGTTTGATACCGCGATTGATGCGCTGGCAATTGATGTGATGCCGGTTGATCTGTATGAGCGGGCACAAGGCTTCATGACGGGTGGGCGGGCAATCGGTTTGATCTTACTCTCGGTGGTGTTTGGCTACATTGCCGAACGAATAGGCTATCAACCCATCTTCTTGATCGTCGCCGTGCTCTTGTTGTTTCCGTTGCTCATGATGTTTCGTGTCAAAGAAGCTGACCAAAAACAAACGCGCCAATTCAACTGGGGTGCGTTCAGCATGTTGGGACAACCCCGCTACCTGATGGTATGTGCGTTGATCTTGATAATGTGGACAACCTTCCAAAGCATTGAAAGCATCATCACCCTATATTTTGCCGATCGCCTCAGTGCCACTGAAAGCATGCTGGGGAATTGGGGTTCGATCAAAGGCATCGGGATGGTAGGCGGTGGTTTCATCGTTGCTTTACTGGGCAAACGCTTTGGTTTGAACATGATGCTCATCCTGACCACCTTTTCCGTTTCTGTGATGGGCGTTTACATGAGTGTGATGAATAGCTTAGATGGGTTGTTGTGGTTAGCGTTGCTGTGGGGGATTGTGGTCGGGTTTGAGTGGACGCTCAGCGGTTTGATTGCCATGCGTTACACGAATATGCAGGTTGCCGCCACCATGTTCGCCATCTTCATGACGGTTTCAAACATTGGCACAGCAATAGGGGAGGGTTTGGGAACAGCGTTCCTGCCCAGCATAGGGTATGCTGGCGTGTTCGTGCTGATGGCAGGCTTAAACCTGTTGGTCATTCCACTGGCGATAGTTACTTTCCGCCTGTTTGTCCCAGCTACGCACCCAAGCTAATCGCCCCATGAGCCTTCTCCATGTCAAAGGATTCGCGAGGCGCATTCGACGGCGGCGAAACTGTAGTATACCCAGCATCAGGTGTGCCAACTTTCCCCTGCCCACCATAAAACTGTCGGTTGAGTGCAGGTTCTTTTATGGAACAGACAATAAATATGCGATGACGTCGGCAAGGTCTTGCGCAGAAAGTCGCGCACCATAATATTCGGGCATGGCGTTACCATACCCCGCCACAATATAAGACGCAGGGGCAACAATCGCATGGAAAGTATATTCCCGTGCTGTCTGTCCTTCTACACGGCTTTGCGCCACCTCGGCATAGTTCACGCCAATTAATGCGGGTGCCCCGGCTGAGTTTTCGACGTGGCAACCTGTACAAGGGGTCACCGTTCCATTCGCTCCATCACGGTAAATTGCTTCGCCACGCGCAGGATCACCCACTTCTGGCAAGTCGGCATAGGTGACGGAAGAGGTCAAAACCGCGCTACACCCCACTATCAAGCCTGTCAAGACGGTTAGACATGCCCGCACCACGTTTTGACGATGGCGTTTCATCAGACCTTCGCTCTGTACTTTGAACAACCTCACCCACTTTGACTTCTTCAAGTTTTATAGGAGACGACTAATTCGTCGTCAGTGTCATGCCTAAACTGCAACTGCACTCGCTTTCATTGTATCGAGGTTCAATAATTTTGACCATTGTTTATCTGGCGCAAACAAGATGTATCTCGTGACGGGGGTGAAATATCGCGCTAACCTGCCCACCCTGACATCAAGACCCTTTGCCCAACAAACGGAATACATCGGTTTTGGTCAATTGTAATCGGTAGAAGATGTTTTCATTGGGGAGGCAATGCAACCGTTCTCAGCGTTGCGGTGGTGATGGCGTCGCAAAGGTTCGGATTGGGAATCCTGCCTGCGCTGGGAATTTGGTTCAGTTGGGGGCAACTTGCCAATCAAGAGTCGATTCGCATTTTGCACGAATCCACATCTGGAGGCGTGGAAAAAGCATCGCAGGCGTTAACGCACCTTCACCAAGCCCAACGCTAAACGTGAAAGCTCACCCACCATTAAGGGTTGATCGGGAGTTTCATAGTGATACACCACCATGACCAACTCATACGTCCCTCTAGCAAGATTGTGGGTGGGTATCGCATAGCGGGCTTGTTGAAGCTGATTGGCTTGCCATGTGCTGGTGGGCGTTGCCCCCACCGCCCCGTTATAGTCTGTGATGACCGTCCCGTTCGGTGCCAACAAGAACGCCCCCACCGAATAATCTAGCGCGACCGAGCGTGGCACTGACCACCAGGCATCCACATACAAGGGTTGGTCGACTTGCACAGTTGCAGAAAACAACGCCTCGTGCAGGGTCAGGGTCGTGCCGAAGGATACGCCCACGTCGTTCAAGTTCGGTTGAGCAAACCCTTGAATCAAGACGTAATCGTGTGCGCCAGCATAGGCAAACCGCCCTTGATAGTCTGTTCCTACGCTTGCCTGTGTCGTCAGAATGGGCACAAACCCATTTTCAGCATGTGTTAAGTGTGGGATCAGTTGGGAAGGTTGAAACCAATTCACCACCCAAACTCGCTCGGCGTGTTGTAATGCCTCCCCAATTTGAGAAACGACCAGAACGGGTTCCACCCGATCATTGACCCATGGAAGCGTGCGAATGACCGACGTATCATATCCCAATCGCTGGCGAATCTCATAAGCGAAGGCGTTATCATCCCAACCCGTTTCGAGGATAACCAAGTCAGCGGGGTTGATGTGGGTTGCCAGCACCTCCGCAGTCTGCTCGTAGGCAAGGCGCGGTTGAATGAGAGGGGGAATGCCCACGCTCACCACCAGATAAGCGATGAGTAAACTCCAGCGTGCCCCTTGTCGTAAGCGCACAAAGCCCGCGCCAACCACCACCGCAATGAACGGGGTCATGAAGACGGTTGTGCGGGCGGCAAGCACCCCTGTGCCATAGGTATTGAGTAGCACCAAGATGGGGAACAACACCAACCACCCCATCACCACGTACAACTCAGCAAGCCATGCTGGGTTAGCAAGCCGTAAGCCGAGCGTGTTGTCTGTGCGGTCGCTCACGAGCGATCCCCACGCCCCCACTACATATAGCCCAACGGTGAGGGCTAAGCCTCCACCGAATAACTGCCCCATCAGTTGCAAGATTTCTGCAGGGGTGCTATGGAACGTGCCGGGCGCGTAACTGATTCCAGACTGAAGCCATTGCCACTGCACGCTCAACATCACATATAGCCACGGCAAGTATGCCACCCCTGCCACTGCCCACGCCCCAATGACCGCTAGACGGTCTTTCCAGCGCACGCGCCAGCTCACTCGCGCATCCCCGCGCCAAAGCAAGAAGCCGACCCCGACCTGCAACCCGATCACCCAAACGGCAAAGTACAGGGTATACATCATGCCGATCAAGGTGAACGTGTACCCCAACAAATGCGAAAAAGTGGGCTTGCGTAAGACCCGAATGAACCAGAGTGAACTTAAACTCACCCAGAGGGTGAACCAAGCATAATGGCGGATTTCTTGGGAATAGTAAACCGCAATCGGTAGCACCGCCCAAATGAACATGCCATACCATGCGACATCCTCGCGCCCGTGCTTAGCTGTCCGTCCGAAGGTGTCATCCCCCATCCGAAAGACAATGGCGGTGGTTAAAACGCCTGCCAAGATCGAAGGAAGTCGTAACGCTAAATGCGAATCGCCGGCTAACTTACTCCAGTAGGATAGGATCAGGAAGTAGAATGGGGGATGGCGATCATGGGCGAGTTTATCGATCACCTGCTCAAAGTGTGGCGGTTGAATCGCCCAAGTTGACCACCCTTCATCGGTTGAAACCGACAGAGCCGTTACCCCTTGTAGGCGAAACCAAGTTGCGACCAATAGCACCACAACCAACGGGAAGAAATAAACATCAAAGCGTGGGAAACGTTTCATCTGAGAGCCTCAACCTTCCTTCAATCCATAACCTACCTTTGATGTTGCCCTGTTCACAACCCACCCCACTACGCACTACCTCAGCAATGGCTCTAACAGGCGTTCAATCTCTTGTAACGATTTTGCTTGAACGATCAACTCTCGCAAACGCGCGGCATGCTTCGTCCCTTTGAGGTAGTTCACAATTTGTTGGCGCAAAATCCGCACAGCATCATCCACATCACGGCGCGTCGTTTCGATGTTGAGGCGTGCTTGCCGAAGTGCCATCTCGGCACGCTGTTCAAAAGTCGGGCTAGGCAGGATTTCGCCTGTGCGAATTTGATGGGCGATATGATGGAAAATCCACGGCATCCCCAACGCCCCGCGCCCAATCATCACCCCATCACACCCCGTCCGTTCTAGCATCTCGAGCGCGTCGGCGGTGGTTTTAACGTCACCATTGCCAATCACGGGCAACTCGCCCACAACAGCTTTCACCTCGCCGATCATGTCCCACTCCGCACGCCCCTTGAAGCCCTGTGTAGCAAACCGCGCATGCACCGCGATAGCTTGAACGCCGGCTTCTTTGGCAGCTTTGGCAAAGGGAACGGCGGTGGGGTGACTGCGCTCCCAACCGCTGCGCACCTTGACCGTCACGGGAATCTTGACCGCTTTGACAACAGCTTCTACCACAGCGGTCGCCGTGCACACATCCTTGAGCAAAACAGCCCCCCCGCCCGAACGGGCAATCTTGGGCACCCAGCATCCCATGTTGATGTCCACAATATCCGCGCCGTGTGCCTCCACAATTTTAGCGGCTTCCGCCATCGTGTGAGGATCGCCCCCAAAGAGTTGAACCGCTACCGGAGACTCGTGCGCCTCCCAGTCAAACTTCATGAGAGCGCGTCGCTTGGCATCAGCATATTGCATGGCATCACTGCTGATGAGTTCGGTGCACACCAAGCCACAATCGCCCTGCTCGCGGCACATCACCCGAAAAGCGTAATCCGTGTGTCCCG
>CAIRDJ010000326.1 GCA_903877335.1 uncultured Chloroflexota bacterium
CGCCTTTGATGAGGCACGCCTGTCGCTCATCGCGCTCAACTTCGCCCGTGATGGCGTATTCCCAACAGTGGGGATGCCGTCCAGCATTGGCACGCCCAACATGCCCGCCGCGGCGTGGTTGTTCGCCCTCCCCTATGCCCTAACCACAAACCCATACGGAGCGACTTTCATGGTGGGGATGCTTAACGTGTTGGCAGTGGCGGGGATTGGGTGGATTGCCACACGTCATGACGGTCAAGCGGGGTGGGTGGGGGCGTTTTGGCTTGCGCTCAACCCGTTCGCCGTCCTGTATGCGCGGAGCATCTGGGCGCAAAATCTGCTCATCCCGTTAACGGTGTTGTGGTTGGTTGTCTATGTCCAAGCGCGACGAACGCACCTCCCACACTGGCAAGGGTTGATGGTCTTTGTGGCAGGGTTTGCGCCACAAGTGCATTTTGCTGGGGCGTGTTTGCTCATCCCAACTGCATATGTGTTCATCCGCGATCGCTGGTGGCAGGGTGGGAAGCGGTCATGGGGGTGGTTGTTGGGCGCGGGGGGCGCGGTGAGTTTGTGCGCCCTTCCCTTCATGCTTACCCCCCACGCCGTGCAGGACTTATTGAGCGCGTCTGGCAAGGGGCAACGCATCCTAGACGCTGAACCATTGCGCCTGATTGGGTATATGTTGGTGGGGGGAGATTGGTCTTTCCTGTTGATGGGAGAGGCACAGTTACCCTATGCCCCGTTACCCGCGTGGGTGTTATGGGCAGGTTTGGGGAGCATGGGGGCGGTCTTGCTAGGGTTGGTGATGGCACGGGGAATCATTTGGTTGAAACGCGACCTTGTGCCTGCGTCGCCTATCCCTGCTCCATCCACGCTCAACCCCGTCACGCCTACGCTTGGGTGGGATGTGTTGGCGGTGGTGGTGTTGTCCCCGGCGGTGCTGTTTAGCTTCCGCTCTACGCCGATCTTTCTCCATTATGTGTTGCCTGCGTTGCCATCGGCAGTCTTGTTGGTGAGTCGCTTGGTGGGGCAACTGGGGCGGTGGCAGGGGATTCAGCGCGGTGTGTTGGTGGTCATGTGTTTAATTGGGCTACACTGGACATTCCGCCTGTCTTCTGAGTTAACCTACGCCAGTACCCATCACACGCCCAACGGACTGGGAACACCGCTCGGCATCTTAGAACAAGCAGCGAACGCGCCCGACCCACGCTTGCCGATTGTGTATCATACGCACGGCGACAACCCCCTCACACAAGGCGAGCCTTCCATCTTCTCGGTGTTGTGGTGGGGGCGTTCTGCTCGCATTGTGGACGGGCGCGATGTGTTGATCTTGCCCGATACCCCCTCAACCATTGGCTTCACAGAACGTGCTTTCCAAAGCTGGGAGGAGATGAACCAAAGTAACTTGCTCAATGATGCCTACACCACTCCGCGCCGTGAGCCTATCCCCCCCTTTGAATGGGTGAGCTATGATGGACGCACTCCCCCACATGGATTTACACAGTTGTCACAACCACACGTTTTTGCGCATGGTGCGACGCTGTGGGGATGGCGATGGTATCAAGTTGGCAACCGTACCCGCATCAGCACATTGTGGAAGGCAAGCCAACCCCTTTCGCCCAATGTTCACCAATTCCACCACCTCTACCTGTCGCAACAAACTGACCCCGCCCCGATGTTGGGGTCGGATGTTTCGGTACATGGGGCAAGCTGGCAAGCAGGAGATTGGGTGATTGTGATGGGCGATTTCTTTGATTTGCCAACGCAAAATGCGTTTATCATAGAAGTCGGACACTATACCCTCACCGACATGGTGCGTATTCCCCATCAACAGGGGGATCGCGTTCGACTGGGCACTTTCAGCTTACAGGATTGAAAAGCGAATGAACCTTGAAGTGTTAGAAAACCAACCCACCGCTGTAGCATTTTCCCATCCGATCTTATTTGTGCATGGGGCAACACACGGGGCATGGGTTTGGAATGAATATTGGATGCCTTACTTTGCCTCCAAAGGCTTTAAGGGATATGCTTTCAGCTTGCGTGGGCATGGCAATTCGCCCTCTAGTACCGTTTTGGCAAGCTGGCAACATTACTACCGCGACCTTGTCGAAGTGATCGAAACCCTCCCCCAACCGCCGATCTTGATTGGGCACGCGATGGGGGGGTATCTGGTGCAACGCTACCTTGAACATCACCACGAAATCCCGTTAGCGGTCTTGGTGGCTTCTGTCCCGCCCAAAGGGATGATCTATTCCTACCGCCAATCAGTGATGAAATACTCTAACCAATTCATTCAAAAGCCTGCCGAGTTTGCCTCCCCCAATTCGGACTTGACCAAACGCTTCGTGTTTGCCTCACGCCGTTTAAGCAATCATCTGGGTCATTATTATCGACAGTTGAAGCTGGACTCTTGGCGTGCCATGTTGTGGGATGTCTCTGCCCATCCTCCCCGTCCTGCACGGGTGAAAACCAAGGTGCTTGTGTTGGGGGCAACTTATGACTGGTTGATCCCGCGCGATAGTGTGGAGGCAACCGCACAGGCTTATCACACCCAACCGATCATGTTCAAAATTGCCCACAACATGATGTTAGAGCCAGGTTGGCAAGCGGTGGCGGATCACATCATGGCGTGGCTTCAACACCAAGCGGTGGCGTGACAAGAAAATAGGCCGGTGGTGTTGGTGGATCGCATCGAAGCCCTGTGAGAATCCTCTCACTAGCGAGTTTTGTAATGTACCTCAGACAAAGCCCGTAACCGCATTGCTGCCTGTTCGGCGGTGATGTCGCGTTGCGCTTCGCCGAGCATCTCATAACCCACCATGAATTTTTTCACGCTGGCAGAGCGCAATAGGGGTGGGTAGAAATGTGCATGAAGTTGCCAGGGTGTGGGGTCATTGGCGTTGAAG
>CAIRDJ010000327.1 GCA_903877335.1 uncultured Chloroflexota bacterium
CCAGTCGGATTTTGTCACCCTGCATTGCGACCTGAACCCCACCAGTCACCACCTAATGAGTGATGCACAATTTGCGCTGATGCCCTCGCATGCGGTGTTGATTAACACTGCTCGCGGGCCAGTGGTCGATGAACCTGCGCTCGTTCGCGCGTTGCAAAGTAGGCAACTGGCGGGCGCGGGCTTGGATGTGTTCGAGGATGAACCGCTCCCCCACACGAGCCTGTTGCTAGGTATGGAACAAGTCTTGTTAGCACCGCACAACTCCAACAGTAGCTCCAAAGCGTGGGAACATGTCCACCAAAATTCGATCCGACAACTGTTTCATGCACTCGAAGGGATCGCCTAAATGACCGAACAACGTGTGGTACTCATTACAGGGGCAGCAGGCGGCATCGGCAATGCGTCTGCTAAAGTCTTTCGGGATGCAGGATGGTTGGTGGTGGGGGTGGATCGTCGCCCGTTTGAAAGCCTCCCCAATACAGACGTGTTCATTCAAGCGGACATCGCCGATATTGATTCTTCGCGCACCATCTTTGAGCAGGTCAACGCGCAAGTGGGACGCTTAGATGTCTTGGTGAACAATGCTGCGGTACAAGTCACCAAGCGATTGGTGGATACCACCCCAGAAGAATGGGATCGTGTGATGGATTCAAACATTCGCTCGGTGTACTTGGGCGTGAAACATGCGCACCCGTTGTTGTGCCAAAGCCCACGCGCCGCCATCGTCAACATTAGCTCGGTGCATGCCGTTGCCACCAGCGCAAATATTGCCGCTTACGCTGCCAGCAAGGGGGCACTGTTGGCACTCACCCGCGCCCTCGCCATTGAACTCACGCATGACCGCATCCGTGTGAATGCGGTCTTACCCGGCGCAGTGGATACCCCTATGCTTCACGCCGGCTTGAACCGTGGGCATGTCGAGGGGAACAGCACTCATGAACTGGTGAAAGCGTTAGGGGCGCGTCATGTGATTGGGCGCGTAGGAGAACCCGACGAGATTGGGCAGGCAATCTTGTTTCTTGCCGACCACGACCGTTCTTCGTTTATCACGGGGCAGGCCTTGATTGTGGATGGCGGGGCAACTGCCCGCTTGAGTACCGAGTAGAGATAGGATCACCACTTCATCGAATTTTTTTGGGGGGGATTGACAGAGGACTAAGCAAATTCGATCCCTCTCAGATTATTGTCAGGATGATGTTCCCTGCGTGACAGATTCTCGAATTTCATAGTATTAAACTGTTTTTAAGAAAACAATTTAGCTTTATGAAAATCTATATTTACAATTGTTGTATTTCCTTTTTCTTATTATACTCAGCGGTATTACACTGCACGTATACGCTGCGATCATGGACGTGTAATTTTTTGTTGCAACGCCTGCAATATTTATAATCTAGGTTCAAGAAAGGGTAATTTACTATGGCACCTAAACGTTGGTTTTTGTGGACACCCGTTCCACTGCGTTTCATTGTAGGGGCATTTTTAGTTTGGATGCACTATACAATATTGCTTGATGCGACTGTTCGTAGCAATACTATTCAAGTATTGACCGACTTAGGCATCCCTAATGCAAACCTGGTTGTGTTTGGGGTAGCTGGTATCGCTACTTTTGGGGGCATTGCTCTCTTCTTAGGGTTGTTCACCCGCTTTTTCGCGCTGTTGATTACCTTCAGTGTGGGAGCACACTTGATTTGGGCGTTAGCACGTGGTGGTTTCCCCCTTCCTGCCGACGGTTCAGCACTTCCCATCCCCGACATCATCCCCAGTTTCTTGCTCCTTGCGGCTATGTGGGTATTGTTTATCACGGGTAGCGGTACGCTGTCTATCGACGCTGCACGCGGGGCGATCAAATCTACGCCAAAATACCGTGAAGAATCTGTCTCCTCTGCATTGCGCTTCCTGCCTGGGTTCTATCTGTTGGCAACCGGCGTGCCCATGTTGCTGACCGCAGGCGGGCGTGAAGGTGCGGTAGCAGTTCTGACAGCAATTGGCATTCCAATGGCAGGAATCGTCGTGAACGGGGTTGCGCTCATTTCGGTCGTAGCTGCGTTGTTCATGCTCTTGAATTTCTGGCCCTGGATTGTGGGACTCTTGGTGATCTTCAGTGTGGGAGCGCATGTCGTTTACGCTGCCATCAACAACGCTACCTTGGCATATCCGCTACCTGATATGAACTCCAGCATCATCTTGTTGGGCTTGATGTTCTCGCTGGTGGTTGCCGAACTCGGTCGCTTCATGGCACTTCGTAAACGCGCGACCAACATGATTAACTTGATGGCTCCCATCAAGAAGGGTCAAGAAGAAGCTGTCCGTAAAGTCTTGGCAGAAATCCAAGCTGACCTCGCTGGCAACCGTTACATTCGCTTCCCAGACAGCAAGTTGCTTCACTTCGCACGCTTCATCATCACTCGCCACAAGGAAGGTGCTCGTCTTGGCTTTGGCGCAACCTATAACGGTCCCCTCTCTGATTTGACCGATGAGATCGTTCGCATTGCTCCCGGCATTGAAGAAATCTGGGGCAAGTGTGAAGGTTGGATGGGAACAAACCGCTTCTATGATTTCGCAAAGAAGAACTCTACCCCATCCGGGATGATCTACTACGGCTTCCCAAATTACACCGTTGATGAAATCCGCCAAATTCGTAATGTAAGTGAGCAAATGGCAGAAATTGCTAACCGTTCGCCTCTTGCGTTGCAATCCATGATTGATTCTTTAGAAAAGACCAAGATCAAGCCCACCTTCTTTGGGCAACTCTCTCGCGGTTGGTCGGAATGGCGTTACGGCGTAGCACAATGGATACGTAAGACCTTCCTTCCCCCTGCACAAGAATTGGTACGCGCAATTGGTACCGTAGACACCGCACGCGATTGGTCTCGGTTGACCAATAACTTTAAGGGGGATATTGAACGCACCAAGCGCGAACTCGATGAGATTTTGGACTTGGAATATCACGAAAACCAATATGCCCAAACCACCATGACTGTAGTAGCAGACATCAAGCCTGGACGGACTTGGATTTTGCGTGCCTTGTTCCTTGCTGCTCCCCCTTTGTTGAACTATGGTTGGAGCCGCGGTGACTTTGCAGGCGTGTACTCGCTCCATTCATTCCGCTTCACGTTGATTGATGGTGGGAAGCGAGTTTGGTTCATGAGCAATTACAACGGTTCAGCAGAAAACTACTTCAATGACTTCATCGACAAACTAAACTGGGGTATCAATGCAGCATACACACACTGCCTTGACTATCCTGAAGGCGGGATGAACCAACAAGACGCATTCGCATATTGGATTCGTGTCCGTCAGCTTCCTGCTTTGGTGTACTACAGTGCATATCCCGATGAAAACATCTTCCGCACCATCCGCGACTTGAAGGTTCACAAGGTACTTGCTACCAACTTCGACCGCGATGATGTAGAAGAAATGTTCAAGGTTCTCTAATCCTTGACGTAATTTGTACAAGTCGTGTCATTCGTTTACAGCATAACCTAACTCGATAAAAGGATATTCAGTCATGCCATTATTCACCAACGAAGAACTATCAGACATTCAAGGTCTACTGCTCAGTGAGTGGGCACACCTTCGTCGCTCGCGTTACTTGTTTTTGCAATTCAATGATCGTGAAGGTGCAAGTGCGTTCATTGATTCGATCATGCCATTCGTCACCAGTGCGATTCAATTCCCAGAACGTTGGGATGATGATGAGGACCTAGACGCCATCGCAACGCTCATGTTCACTCATGCTGGCTTTGCTAAACTTGCCCTCCCCGAAGAAGCCATGTGGTCGTTTGCCCGTGAATTCATTTATGGGATGGTCAAGCGTTCCCCCATCTTGGGCGACGAAGGCTTCAATGAACCCACCAACTGGGTCGTTGGCGGTCCAAACAATCCAGAGATTCACGCGCTGGTGACATTGGATGCCAGCAACGATGAGCGTATGGCTAAGTTGGAAAGTGATGTTCGCGCAATTATCAGCTCTTCCACCGGTGTTTCGATCATCCACGAGGAAAGTGGTTTCCGCCACGCCACCGACAAAGAACCATTTGGTTGGTTAGACGGGATTTCACAACCGCGCATTCAACGTATGCCCGGCTATCCCGACAACGTTAACAACGTGTGTGCCACTGGGGAATTCATTCTTGGGTACTTGAACGAAAGTGGTATTTACCCCCCCAGCCCCTTCATCGAAGCCACACATGATCCCAAGAACTTGCTCCCCTTCAACCCAGAAGGAACCAAGGAACTAAGCAAGAAGAAGGATTTTGGTCGCAACGGGACGTATGTAGTTTATCGTAAGTTGTACCAAGATGTAGCCATGTTCTGGAACTACTTCAATCAACAAGCCAAGCGTGAAGATGGCACAATCGACAAAGAACGTGCGGTGTTCCTCGCCGCCAAAGTAATTGGACGTTGGCCTTCTGGCGCACCCTTCGCCTTAAGCCCAGAGAAGGACAACCCTGCGATTGGTCAAGATCCCGCACAGCGCGATAACTTCTTGTACCACGACCGCGACAAAGACGGCTATCAAACCCCCCTCTCCTCTCACACTCGTCGTGCTAACCCACGTGATGCACGCTTCATGGAAGAGGATAAGAATTTTGCGCTGGGGTCCTCCGACAAGCATCGCATCATCCGCCGCACGGTTGCATACAACCAAAACGACATTTTCCCTCGTGAACACGTCGAAACCTGTAACATCCCTGACCACGTCGAAGATGACGGGGCAGACCGTGGGGCACAATTCTTTGCGCTCAACGCCAGCATCCGCGCACAATTTGAGTTCATTCAAATTGACTGGAGCAACAACCGCCACTTCCAAGGCTTCCGCAACAATCAAGATGCTGTAGGTGGTGGCAACCTTGGCGATTCTGACTTTGAGATTCCAGCCAAGCCAGCTCGTATCACTTTGCGTAAAGTTCCCCCATTCGTTAAGGTTCGTGGTGGCGCATACTTCTTCATGCCCAGCCTCAGTTCCTTGCGCTATTTGGCGGCACTCAACGCTTAGGTTATGGTTTCACAGCGGTACATCACGCGAGTGGTGTACCGTTTTTTATCTTTAGCTTTCATCCAATAAAGGATCCTGCTCATGTTGTTTCGTTTTAAGAACTCTCTTTCTCACACGTTATTGTTGACCTTCGCGCTTGGTGTGGCGGGTGTCCTCCTTCAAGAACCACTTAACGTTCAGTGGACAACCACATGGAACGGCGAAGTGACTCGTCAGTTCTTCATTTTGCTAGGTATTTTGTTAGTGGGTGATGGCGTGGTACAGGGGTTGATGCGCGTGATTTACCGTGGCAACTTCCAAAACACCATGAACAACTTCCTAAAGAATGTCGTCGTGGGTGATGCCGAAGTATTCTGGATTGTGGGCTTCACCGCAGCGATGGAAGAATTGTTCTTCCGCGGCATCTTGACCTTGTTCTTCGCTCAAATTTGGGGACCGGTTTGGGGTGTTGTCGTTTCGTCCTTCCTCTTCAACCTTGCCCACTACTTTAAGAATGATGGCATCCGCTTCTGGTTGATGACCAGCATTTGGGAAGGTTTGGTCATGGGGATCGGCTTGTTGTACTTCGGCAACAACATCCTTTTGATTATGGTTCTCCACGCTGTTCATGACCTCCTGAACGGTGGGGCAGCGATCATGCTTGTTCGTCAAATGAAGAACAAGTAATAAATCGTCACCCGTCTTGTATACCCTCTCTCGCGCTTTGCTGTAGAGAGGGTATATCCCCAACCCCTGCCTCACCTTGCTAGAGCCAGCTAAGGCTTACACTCGCCCATGACCCAAATGCGCACCCAGGATGCTGTTCGCTCATGTTAAGCGCGTGCTGACATCCGCCAAGCTGGTGGGGCTACCAATCACGGTGAGCTTATCGTCCGCCCGCAATACCGAAAAGCCGTGCGGAACAATGGACGAGCCATCACGGATAATCTCCAAGATCAGCACATCAGACGGCAAGCGCAAATCACGCAACGACAACCCAAACAGCGAGCTTTCCGTGATGGTGATCTGGGTGATCTCGTGGTCAGGGTTTTGCTGGAGCAACAAGTCCACCGCTTCAGGAGCTTCAATCGACTGTTGCAACAGATGCACCACCGCCGAAGACGGGTCAATTACCCGCGCCCCCAACTGGGTGAAGGCTTCACGCAGGCGCACATCGCGCAAGCGCACCACCACCGCTTGAATACCAAGCGCATCGATTGCTACTTGGCACACCTGCCGGTTGATTGCGTCGTTATCCAACATTGCCACGAGGGCATCGCGCGGGGTTTGTAGAATCTCTGCAAGCGTGGCTTCGTTCAAACTAGCCATGTGACGGGTATCGAGCGATTTATCGGTGACGGACACCACGCGCTCCGCGTCGGTATCCGCTAGGGTGACGCGCCAACCACGCGCCACCATCTGCCTCGCCAACGAAATAGACTGCGGTTCAACCCCCAACACCAACAAACGGCGCGGTTCGGCAGATTGACTGCCGGGCGGGACGAACGCCTCCCCCATGCGAAAGAGCGCAAAGCGCAAAAAGATAGGTCCGAAAATTTCATTCAGCAAGATCACGGAGATGATGAGCGTGGCGAACTCCCCTCCCAGCGTATCGGGGAACAGGTTCACTGTTTCGCGCGTTAAGCCGAACGCGATGCCTGCTTGGGTGATAAGTCCGAGCGCAGCATATTGTCGAAAGCGCGTAGGTTCGTTGGCAAGCGTCCCCCCAATGGACGTGCCGATCAAGATCGAAACTGCCCGCACAGCAAACAAAACCAAAGCAATGCCCAGCGTGCTGACGAAAACATCCAGCTTTAAGCCCACCCCCGTGAGGGTGAAGAAAGCGACATACACCAGCGGGCTAAGCAACTGAAGGAGCTCTTCAAAGGGTTTATGTTGGCGCGTGAAGTTAGTAACAGTGAAGCCCGCCACCAAACACACCAAGAGCGATTCAATCTTGATGTGCAAGCCAACCGCTTCCAACACCCAGCGTTTGATTTCCCCGGCGCCGCTAAAGACCAAATAGCCCGCCAACAAAATGACCAACCCTTTCAGAAGGCGCGGAAGTGGACTCCCCAGCACCACCCCAAGCCCGCGCCCAAGCCCATAGCCGCCGACGAGCGCCAGCGCAATATCGAGCAGGAGCATGCCAAAAAAGCCAAAGGTGATGCTGTCGCCCTTGAGCAACGTGCTGGCAAAAGCGACCGCCAGCGCAAACAGCAATACAATGGCAACATCCATCACCACCGTGACGCTCAAGACCATCTTGGAGAATGCCCCCTTCGCCCGCACTTCCTGGATCACAGCGATAGTGCTGGGGGGGGACAGTGCCAGCAGGATGGTACTGCCCAGCAGGGAAATGGCAATGCGACTGGCGGGAGAGTAGCCAGCGGAAAAAGCCAATTGGCTCTGTAGGAGGTACAGCGCAATCCCCAACAACGCAAATGCAACCATCACAATGCCTAATGTGTTGAGCAGAATGCTCCGCAACCGCTTGCGGATTTCTTGTAGGTGCAGTTCACTCCCGGCAATGAAGGCGATGATGCCCAGCGCGACATGATCTAAGAAGATTAACTGTTGTGGGGTGTTGGCATCGAAAATTCCCAACACAAACGGACTGGCAACCGTGCCGATGAACAAGTATCCAGTGATGGTGGGCAGTCCTAACCGAGCAAAGAACTTGCCCACTTGCCACGCACCTAACGCGACGAGAGCAAAGCGGGCAAGAGTTGTCAAGTCTTCTAAAGTCATCTTGTGTGCATCCTTAAAAAATATGATGTCCTAGATTATCCCAGTAAGTGAGGGTTCAGCAGGGTATTTGATTGTATATGCAATGATGACCGCTTGGGGAAAATGGTAACATTTCCCCAAGCTAGGCTAATTAGGCTATAACGAACGCAGGCGATATTGAGCGCGGAAGTGGGTGGCGTATGCTTTTCCGTCCTCCGTGAGACTGACGATGCCCTCTTGCACCGTGACCAAACGCGCAAGGCTTAAGCGCGCGAGCGTGACGCGCACACGCCATTGCGACCAATTGAGGTGCTGTGGCAGGTGGTCAACGCGACATTCTTCTTGCGCGTCGGGTTGATCGGTGTGATTGAGGACATGGGCTAAAAAGAGTTGCTCGCTGAAGCGGTCACGCTGGCGACGTTGACGCAACAGCACCGCCAGCAAGCCATACTTGGGCGACCCCATCCACGCCAGCACAAACCACACAAAGAGCATCATCACCATGCTGGCAGAAATGGAGGTGTTCCACTCCAACAGGTTCAAAGCAAAAGCGCGGTTGAGGGAGTTAAAGAGCGCGTTGAGGTTGAGCACACCCAACACATTCCCCCGCGCCAAGCTGTAGCCACTCACCGCCCCCACAAACCCAATCAACGGGCTAAGGATGAGCATCACCGCCAAGCGATCGGTGAGCAGGTAAGCGGTGGCAGCAGGCAGGATGAAGAAGGCAACCACCAAGACCGACCCCACCGCGTCAAACGCTCCCACCGCCGTCAAGCTGGTGAGCGTCATCAAGACGTAATTGAGCGTGGCAGGCATGAAGCCCAACGTCTTGGCAAGGGCAGGATCAAAGCTAGATAGCTGTAGCTCTTTGTAGAAGATGGTTACAAACGCCAGATTCAACAAAGTGATAACCAACATGGCACTGAACGCTTTGGGGACGAACGCCACTTGAGGGGCTTGCTCCACATAGCCCATGCTGTAGGCTTCACTGGCGGAATAGCTCCCACAGTTGCTACACACCTCACGGAAGATCGCTTCGGCACTGCGTGGGCTAATGTTTTGCTCCACACAGTTGATGCACTCGCGCCCGTTTTCCGCCAGCGGATGGGTGGGCGTGATCTCCACTCCGTCGCACTGGTCAAGGCAATAGGTGTAGGTGTTTGCCCACACCACGCCGATTTCCCCCACCATGACCGAATCTGTGTCTAGGTGGGCATTATCAATGAAGCGTGAGATCAACACGATGGACAGCGCGAACATGAACGGGAATGCCAAGCCCAGCGCGGCATCCTCCTTGACCAAGCCAGACCGCTGAATGAGATCGGTCAAGAACAGCGTGGCAATGCCTGCCACCGCCGCCCCCACGATCAACCACGGCGAGGACAAATCCGCCTCCATGTTGAAGCCCACCACCATCACCAAGAATGCCACCACAATACCCAATAGCACGGTGTGGCTAATCGCATCGGTGGTCATGGCGGTGCGTCGTAACACCAACCACACGCCTAAGCTGGCAGCAGAGACCGAAACCAACCCACCGACTAACAACGCCGTCGCGCGTGGATCACGCATGAAGGCGTTCCACTGCTCCAAAGTGATGAGGTTCAAAGCCAACTCAAGCAATAAGCGGTTGAGCGCGTCTATCATGAGCCATTCTCCAAGATGTGTTCCAACTCGTTGAGGGTGTGTAACGGGAGGGTTTGGGTGAGGTCTGCGTCGCG